>NZ_CAMKXG010000146.1 GCF_946477055.1 Lonsdalea britannica
CTTTTGGCTTTTGGCTTTTGGCTTTTGGCTTTTGGCTTTTGGCTTTTGGCTTTTGGCTTTTGCAGCGTTGCGGTCAAGCGGTCAAACGGTCAAACGGTCAAACGGTCAAACAACATTATCTGTTCAGGCGTGGCCGCTGCTTTTGAATTCGCGAAGAAAGCTGCCCCACTTACGCTCATAAAATGGCGTGGTGTGCTTGATCATGTAATGGCTAATGCCCGGCTCGTTGTCGGCAACGACGCAAAGGTCAATCGGGCGATCGTCCGGCAGCGTGTCGCTGGCAACAGTGCCCGCAGCCTGAATGATCGCCTCAACGTCTTCATCCACGTCAATGCCGACCAACAGATGTGGTTGCTCCTCGTCCGGCTCTTTAATTTGCACCAGAAACGCACGGCGCACGGCGGGATATTTTGCAAACAGCTGGGTCAGGGAGTCGATCATCTGCGCAGGCATTTCTGCGGGCTGCCCAATGAGGACCTGAGTGTCCTCCTCGATTACCTTTTTCGTCACGAGTCCGGTGCCTTCTCCCGCCAGCAGGTGTTCCACCTCCTGCGGCAAAAACTCCTTACCGTAAGGCAGTTTAGGATTTAGGAACAACACAGCGCCCTGAGTCAGCTCAAACAGCGCACGCGCAGGGAGCGCCAGGAAGGACTGTTCTTCGGTGATGGCTGACTGTAAAGCCGCCAGAGAAGAGAAGAAGGGGATCGCGGAACTGCCATCCGGTTTCTCCCAATGCTGAAGATGCACATGGCTCCCGGCCTGAAGCGTCTGCTCGCCAAAGGTGGTATCGCCGTCGCTGTTTCCCAGAACATAGACCGTGGCCGTCATGAGCTCGTTGAAAAACTCGGGCCGGTGCGCAGGCTCCGTCGCAGCGCGCATCAGCGCCTCTTCCAGTGTGTTTTGTGGTGAAAATTCCATCGTGTTCCTCAACGCTCTCAGCCCTGCGCGCGCTTTCAACTACTAACTACGCAAGGCCTGTTGTTATGCTCGCGCGGCGTCACCGCGCGTGGTTCATTGCGGGTGTAAACTTACCCGCCATCGCTCATTCAGCTGGCTTTGCTCAGCAGGAAGTCCGCCAGCGTACGGACGCCCAGTCCGGTCGCGCCCGCAGACCACTGATCGACCGCGCCTTTACGGTAAGTCGCCGAACAGTCGATATGGAGCCACCCTTTCTGGTAGTTCTCCACAAAGTGAGACAGGAAGGCCGCCGCCGTGCTGGCGCCCGCCGAATGCGCTGGACTCGCGATGTTATTCAGTTCAGCGAAGTTGGACGGCAGTTGCTGACGGTGGAACTCCTCCAGCGGCAAACGCCAGAAAGGTTCGCTCTCGCGTCCGGCACTGGTGAGTAAATCTCCAACCAAGGCATCATCAAAACTGAACAGCGCATGATAGTCGTTACCCAGCGCCATTTTCGCGGCACCGGTCAGCGTAGCGCAGTCGATAATCCACTGTGGTTTCTGGGCGGATGCATCGATCAGGCCGTCGGCCAGCACCAAGCGTCCTTCCGCGTCCGTGTTCATCACTTCCACGGTTTTGCCGTTGCGATAGCTGATGATGTCGCCCAGTCGGAATGCGTTGCCGCTCACCATGTTGTCGGCGCAGCACAGGTACAGTTTGACGCGCTGGTTCAGCCCACGCGCCGCGGCCATGGCCAGCGCTCCGGTCACCAGCGCGGCGCCTCCCATATCGGACTTCATCGAATCCATAAAGCTGCTGGGTTTCAGGCTATAGCCGCCGGTATCGAATGTAATACCTTTACCGACCAGACAGGCCATCACTGGCGCATCGGGATTACCGGTCGGATTGTAGTCAAGCGCCAGCAACACCGGCTGGCGTTCGGAGCCGCGTCCGACGGTATACAGGCCGGAATAGTTCTGCTGACGCAGATCTTCACCTTTGGTAATGCGATAAGATACCGCGTCGCAGTTGACGGAACACAGCAGATCCACCGCACGGGTTGCCAGCTGCTCCGGCCCCAGCGCTTCCGCTGGCAAGTTGATCGTATCGCGCACCCAATCGACGATTTTCAGGCGGCGATCCAGTTCCTGCTGTGCAGCCTCATCTAATTCCGCCCACTCGACGGTGCGCTTGCCTTTCGGCCCCCGGTAACCCTGCCAAAAGGCCCAACTGCTTTCGAGATCCCATCCTTCGCCTTCCAGCTTGACGCATTTGATGCCCTGGCCGTCAATTTTACGGCCGGCGCGCTGGATGATCGCCAGCGGTTTGTCGCCGGTCAGATGGATAGTGAACCCTTGTTCGCCAGAGGTTAGCGTTGCTTTTTCGCCCCAGCGAGCATCGGCTGGCTGGTGGGACAAGGTAATTGGCATAGCTTCGGTTGTCATAATCACGTTCCCTATTGCGCATTTCTTTAATCAGGCCGATCAAGCCATGAAGAAGAGAAATCGGCCGCCGTGAAGGCGCGCCTATCGTGCTGGTTATTCAGCTTTTATCCAACCAGAGAACCGCGTTTCTTTAAACCTATTTAGGTCACGGTTCGGTGGCCGATCGTTAAATCATCCCGAGGCACTTTCCGTCATGCCGATGGGTCGTTCCTGAAGGAGTCGGTAGACGATGTCGACCGCCGATCCTCGCGTGAATCCGTCTCACAGTACCGGCTTACGGAGCAAAGCCAGTGCGTGTATCAATATAGTGTAACGTGGCGTTTTTAGGCCCCACGCTCCGTATTTGCTCGCAGTGTCGTCTCAACGTTTCCAAACACCGCCCTCTTCGCTGCGCCCGTCGAGCACTGATGGCCATAGTAAGGCAGATTTATGACTCATTTTGCAGACCTTACGCACAGCGGCAAAAAAACTCGAGCCAAGATACCATATATGCCGCCGATGGCTGGCGTCACTCGTCAGAAGAGAATTTCCAAAACAGGAAAAATCCCAGAGGTATAGGCCACTGGAGCGCGAGAAAAATAGGAGTTCGGGCCGAGGAGTGGATAAGCCGCGAAGGCGATGCAGCGTTTAACGCGCCTCAACTCAGCGTTCATCCAAATTCGCGGAAGGGTAACCACTGCATAGAAAGGCGCGTTGAGTGCGGCGTTGACCGCACTGAATCGCCCGGTCAACCACGCCTGTTCGGCTTATAGAAAAGCGTCAGAGTTGAGGCGCGCCTGCAACGCGGCTGCTCTTGGTGCTCTGTTTGAAGGTTTTCCAGTCAGGAGAAACGCTACGCAATCGGTCAACGGCTTTATGCACCTGCTCGATGGCGTAATCCACTTCCTCTTCCGTGCTGAAACGCCCTAGCGAAAAACGAATTGAACTCAGCGCGAGCGTTTCGTTGACTTTCAGCGCCCGCAGCACATAGGACGGCTCCAGACTAGCGGAAGTACAGGCTGAACCGGAGGAGACCGCCAGATCTTTCAGCGCCATCAGCAACGATTCGCCCTCGACGTAGTTAAAGCTGACGTTCAGAAGATTGGGGATGCTGTTTGACAGGTCGCCATTCAGGTAGATTTCTTCGATATCCCGAATGCCGTTCCACAGCCGATCGCGCAGGGTGCCAAGCCGCGCAGATTCAGCGTCCATTTCCTCTGCCGCGATGCGATAGGCTTCGCCCATACCGACGATCTGATGCACCGGCAGCGTACCGGAACGCATGCCGCGCTCGTGTCCGCCGCCGTGCATCTGAGCGTCAATGCGCACACGGGGATTGCGGCGAACGAACAGAGCGCCGATGCCTTTCGGGCCATAAATTTTATGACCGGAGAACGACATCAGATCGACCTTGAGCTGACCAAGGTCAATCGGTAATTTGCCGACGCTCTGCGTGGCATCAACATGGTAGATCACGCCACGACGATGGCACAGTTCGCCGATAGCGGCGATATCCTGCACCACGCCAACTTCGTTGTTGGCATGCATGATGGAAACCAGAATCGTATCATCGCGAAAAGCGGCTTCCAGCTCGTTCATGTCGATGATGCCGTTGCGCATAGGCGTTAGATAAGTGACGTCAAACCCTTCACGTTCCAGCTGGTGACAAGGGTCCAAAACCGCTTTGTGTTCGGTGACGCAGGTAATGATGTGCTTACCCTTTTCCTGATGAACGCTGGCGGCGCCTTTAATCGCCAGATTGTCCGCTTCCGTGGCGCCCGACGTGAAGATGATTTCACGAGGGTCCGCGCCTACCAAATCGGCAATCTGGTTGCGGGCGACGTCTACCGCCTCTTCCGCCTGCCAGCCGTAACGATGCGAACGGGACGCGGCATTGCCGAACGTACCGTCCATCGTCAGGCACTTCATCATTTTTTCAGCCACGCGCGGATCAACCGGCGTCGTCGCTGAATAATCCAGATAAATGGGTAACTTCATTGCTCATTAACTCCGTACTTCACATCAAAACGTACTCTGCGTTTTGTTTATAGTCGGGCGCTCCTGCCCGTACCCCTTGGGGCCAACGCCATGCGTTGTCAGCACCTCTCCCGGAAATGATTAAGCGCGCAGGTTGACGTTAATCGTTTCCTGCGTACGACCGGTAGAGGTACGGCGCGTGTCGGCATCCTGACGGTCGGCAACATCAAGAATATCTTTGTTGTTGACCAGTTCACCCAGGGTAATGTTGTTCAGGAAATCGGTGATTCGATCGCTCAGATCGCGCCACAGCGTATGGGTCAGACAGCGATCGCCGCCCTGGCAGCCTTCACGCCCCTGGCAACGAGTCGCATCGACCGACTCATCAACGGCGGAGATCACTGCGCCGACAGCGATGTCATTGGCGTCTCTACCCAACAGATAACCGCCGCCCGGACCACGCACGCTGGAAACCAGACCGTTTTTACGCAAGCGGGAGAACAGTTGTTCAAGATACGAAAGCGAAATGCCCTGACGTTCAGAGATATCGGCCAGAGGAACAGGGCCTTCCTGAGAATGCAGCGCCACATCAAGCATGGCGGTAACAGCATAACGGCCTTTAGATGTCAGTCTCATATCAATGGTATCCGTAGAGTAAACCCGTGTTTCAAAGCACAGGGAGGGTCGAAATGTGACATTAGTCTGTCATTCCCGAGTATTTCAGTCAAGTATTTATCCTAGTAAATTACTCAACTATTACTCGCTACTCACCGGTCATTTTTATGGATAGAACTGAGGATGCCACGCAGTATATTCAGCTCCTGACTTTCCGGGCGCGCACGAGTAAACAGCCTACGCAGCTTACTCATAACCTGCCCCTGATGCGCCTGGCGGATAAACCCGGTTTCCACCAAAGTGGATTCCAGATGCTGATAAAAGCGTTCCAGATCGTCCACCAACGGATACGGGGTTTCTTCATGTTCAGGCGTATCCATCTGTTCGTTATCCAAGTGCGCGACACGGATTTCGTAAGACAGAATCTGCACCGCCATCGCCAGATTCAGCGAGCTGTATTCCGGGTTTGCCGGGATCGCCACATGATAATGACATTTCTGTAGTTCATCATTGGTCAACCCAACGCGCTCACGGCCAAACACGATGGCGACCGGCGCATGACGCGACGCTTGCGCGCTGCGGACGCCACACTCGCGGGGCTCCAGCATCGGCCACGGCAGCGTGCGCGAACGTGCGCTGGTCCCGATAACCAGGCTGCAACCTTCCAGCGCCTGATCCAGATTTTCAACCAGCGTCGCATTCCCGATGACGTCGCTCGCGCCAGCGGAAAGCGCGATCGCCTGTGAATCAGGTTTAACCAGCGGATTAACCAGATAAAGATTGCTCAACCCCATGGTTTTCATCGCCCTTGCGGCCGATCCCATGTTGCCGGTGTGGGACGTTTCCACCAGGACAATGCGTATATTTTCTAACATGCTGACTCAATAGTGCGAAAAAGGAAATGCGGACTATGTTAACACAATCTTCGCTATTTTCTCTTTTGCTGGTATACTGCGCGCCGATTTCTGTTCTTTAACATTCTTGTGGACGATACCATGCATCCGATGCTGAACATTGCCGTGCGCGCCGCGCGTAAAGGCGGTAACTTAATTGCCAAAAACTATGAAACGCCTGACGCCGTCGAGGCGAGCCAGAAAGGCAGTAACGATTTTGTCACCAATGTCGATCGGGATGCAGAGCGCCTGATTATTGAAATCATTCGCAAATCATACCCTCAGCACACCATCATCAGTGAAGAGTGCGGAGAACTGGTCGGAGAAGACCAGGATATTCAATGGATTATCGATCCCCTGGATGGCACTTCCAACTTTATCAAACGTCTGCCGCACTTCGCGGTTTCTATCGCTGTTCGCATCAAAGGCCGCACCGAAGTTTCGGTAGTTTACGATCCGATGCGTAATGAGCTGTTCACCGCCACTCGCGGTCAGGGCGCTCAGCTGAACGGCTACCGTCTGCGCAGCAGCAACGCTCGCGATCTCGACGGCACCATCCTCGCTACCGGCTTCCCGTTCAAGCACAAACAGCATTCCGCCAGCTACTTCCGCATGATGGAAGGTCTGTTCGGTCTGTGCGCGGACTTCCGCCGCACCGGTTCCGCCGCGCTGGATCTGGCTTATGTCGCCGCTGGCCGCGTGGATGGCTTCTTCGAAATCGGCCTGAAACCGTGGGACTTCGCCGGCGGCGAACTGCTGGTACGTGAAGCAGGCGGTATCGTGACCGACTTCGTCGGCGGCCACAATTACCTGACGACTGGCAACATCGTCGCCGGTAACCCGCGCGTAGTAAAATCTCTGTTGTCTAACGTCCGAGACAACCTGAGTGATGCATTGAAACGTTAAGTTTCTGCCGGTTAGTCGACTTCGGTCGGCTAACTGCCGTTTTCCCTATTCCTATTGTGGCTTCGCGCCATTTCCCCCTGATTTATCAATCGCCTTACGCCCCTCTTATCCCTCATCACGCGTGGTAAAATGCGAGCAATATCTCATACCGCACGCCTTATTTACGCCCTGATATCAAATCCCCTACCTTATATATCTTCACCCGTTTGCCGTGATGACGAGTGCCCGTTGTTCAGAACACGCAAGAAAAAATGCTGATATTGTCCGTAGGTTTCATCGCAGACCGCAAACCTGATGCGGTAGCGCTTCTAAGGTCTTATCACCGTGATGCAATATCGCCCATAACCCAGCCCCAACGCCGACTCAATACCCAAAGCAGGATTTTCTGCACTTTTGTTATCCAGATCCCGATCGCATCAGCCTTCGCTAACTTTTGTTTTTTAACTTTTTTGTTGGTTGAAAGTCCGCCTGATTACATATGATAATAATTATTAAACTCATTTTAAGGACGGAGTGCAGTCGCGTTATGTTCATCAACCTATTTCGACACGTTTTGCTGGTCGCCGCACTGACGGCTTCCTTGAGCAGCCATGCCACACAGTATCCTGTCACGGTGACCGATCTCGACGGGAAAAACGTCACGCTCAAGCAAGAGCCTCGGCGTATTGTTTTGCAGGATGGCCGCGACATCATGGCGATAGCGCTGTTGGATCGCGAAAATCCATTCCAGCGGTTGGTGGCCTGGAATAACCTGCCCAGAACATCCGACACCGCGACGTGGAATATGCTGAAAGGCAAATGGCCGCAGGCGGCATCCATTCTTGAAATGGGATTCAGCGACAAAGGCGATATCGAGCTGGAAAGCGTACTGGCGCAACGGCCGGACCTGATGATCGCGCAGATGCGCGCCAAGCCCTCGCTGACCGACAACGGCATACTCGCCAAACTGCACACGCTTGGCGTTCCGGTCATTTTCATCGATTTTGAAATCGCGCCCGTCAAAAATACGACGGAGAGCATTGCCCTGCTGGGACGCGTGCTTAACCGCGAAGACAACGCGAAAGCCTATACGGATTTCTATCGCCAACATCTCGCCGCTATTCAACAGCGAACCGCCGCCATCACGCCGAAAGCCAATGTGTTTGTCGAGGCGCTGGCCGGACGTTCTGAATCCTGCTGCTTCAGCCATGCTCATAACGGTTGGGGCGGGTTGGTCGAAGCCGTCGGCGCGCGAAATATCGGCTCGGAACTGCTTCCCGGCGCCTATGGCTACGTTTCGCTGGAAAAGCTCATCAGCATGAGTCCGGATGTATACATCATGACCGGCTCTAAGCGCGGCGACGGCACCAGCCCGCTGTTGCAGCTCGGTTATGGCGCGGACAAAGCGACTCTCGATGCCAGAGGCAGTCAGCTGCTCAGCCGCACCGGCGTGGCGCAAATTCCGGCCGTGCAGAAAAAACACGCATTCGGCCTCTACCACCATTTCTATAATCACCCGTACAATGTGGTTGGTATGGAATATCTGGCTAAGGCAATCTACCCTCAGCAGTTCAGCGACCTGAACCCGGACGCGTCCTACCACGACATTATTCGCCGCTTTACCACGTTGCCCGATAGCGAATTTATTTTTTCCTGGAAACAGGCTGAGTAACTTTCATGACTGTTACGACCGAATCGACTCACCACGGCAGCCCCGCTGCCGAAAATCGCATGATGCATCGCTATCAGCATATCGTCCGACATCGCCTGCTAATGATGGCCATTTTGGCAATGGCGATCATCGCTTCGCTGCTGTTGGACTTTGTACTCGGCCCCTCGGGCCTGCCGCTGAAAACACTGTGGCAAACGCTGACCGACCCCGCCGCGGCCGATGCCGGTATTCGCGTCATCGTCTGGGATATCCGCCTGCCCTATGCGCTGATGGCGGTCGTCGTCGGTCTGGCGCTGGGGCTAGCGGGTGCGGAAATGCAGACCATCCTCAATAACCCGCTCGCCAGCCCCTTCACGTTGGGCGTCTCCTCGGCCGCCGCTTTCGGCGCGGCACTGGCTATCGTGCTCGGTATCGGCATTCCCGGTATTCCGGCCCAGTGGTTTATTTCCGCTAACGCGTTCCTGTTCGCGCTGCTGGCCGCGCTGTTGCTTGATGCCATCACCCGCTGGACGCAGGTCGCCACGTCAGGCGTCGTGCTCTTCGGCATCGCGCTCGTCTTCACCTTCAACGC
>NZ_CAMKXG010000147.1 GCF_946477055.1 Lonsdalea britannica
CGGCAGCGGCTTTCCAACTGCAACAGCTCCGCCATCAGCCGCAGGCGTTGATCCGCGTCGTCGCGATCACGGCTCATGGCTGACCGCCTCTGCGGCGGGCGTCGGCGGCGACATTCGCGCCGTTCCGCTCATGCCCGGCAACAGTCCCGCGCTGTCCTGCGTAATGCGCCCGAAGACTTTGACCGACTGACTCACCGGGTCGACGGCCGACGAAATCCGGCTGACCTCCGCCGTATAGTTGAGGCCGGTTTCATCCAGCGCGACCGTGAACGGCGAGCCTGTCCGCAGCCAGACCAGCCAGCGCGACGGGACGATCATTTCCAGCTCGAAGGCGCTGTCGTCATAGATCGTCAGCAACTCTTTACCTTCCGGCACGGATTCCCACTGCCTGACCCGCGTTTCGATCACCCGGCCGGAAAACGGCGCCTCAACCTTACAGCGCTTGAGCATCGCCTGATTAACGCCGCTCTCCGCCCGAGCCATCGCCACCGCCGAACGGGCCTGATCCACATCCGACACGCTGATGGAGTTCAGACTGTCCAGCCGGTTGGCGACGGACAGCTTTTTACGGGCCGCGTTTTCTGCGGCCGTGGAGTAGTTCAGCTTTTCCTGCAATACCGCGCAGTCGAAGGTCAGCAGCGTCTCCCCGGCGTTGAAACGGTCGCCCTCTTTGACCGCCAACTGTGTCACTTTGGCCGCGATGCCGCTGGCGAGCGTCGTATGGCGCACCGCGCTCAGCTGCACCCGCAGGGTTTCGCCGTCTTCGGCGTAGGCGGGTGGCGCAGCGAGCAGCCAGACAAGCCCGCACAGGGACGGCCAGCGCATCGCCGTCAATCGCGTCATTCACTGCCTCCCGATAGCGATTGCAGGTTCTGCCACATATCGCTGCCGACCACGCGGTAGGCGCCTTCACTGGCGGCCGCCGGACGGCTAGCGGCCGTGGGCGCAGAAGCCAGCGCCACCGCCGGAACCGCTTTCGACGCGGGCGTGGAAGCCGGTTGCATCGTCGGCACCGGCAGCGCGCCAGTCTCTATCTGCCGCGTCGTTCTGGCGATATTGCCGCTGAGTGCCGCCAGGCTGACGTCGCTGATGCGATCGGGCAAAACATCCAGCCCAGCCGTTTGGTATACGGTCCCCAGCGCATTCTGCACCGCGGCGAAACTGCGGTCGCGCGCGCGGGTGGTCAGAATGGTTTCGGTGCTGACGCGCACCTGCTCCATCTGCGTCGCCGCCTGATTGTGATAGTTAAGATCGGTCTGATGCATGATGCCCTGCTGCACCCGAGCCAGCTCCTGATAGCGGTTGAACATGCGGGTGCTCTGCTGATACTCCTGCCAGGCGACGTTCACCTGCGTCAGTACCGCCATGCGCACCGCCATCCTGCGGGCTTCCGCCAGCTGCTCGTTCGCCTCGCCCGCCCGTTTCACCGCTGGCCACGCCAGTACGTTCAACAGATTGCCGCTCACCTGCGCACCGGCGCTGGCCCACTCGTGATTGACCAGATAGCTGTTGCTGTCGCCGTTGATACCGGCGAACAACGAGATGCCGGGCAGCAGCCGCAGCAGCGATTTACGCGTTTCCAACACGGCATTGCGTGCCAGATAGCTCTCTTCGCGAATCTCGGGGCGGTTGACCATGGAGAAGCTTTCCAGATCCGCCAGCGAATACGGCAGCGGGACCGCTTTCAGGCTCTGCTCAGGCGGCGTCGTCAGCGTAATCTGGCTGGACGGCGGCAGATTCATTAATGATGACAGGCGCGATTTAGCCAGCGCGAGGTCGCTGTCCACCACCTCCAGCTGCCGCACCATCTCCAGCATGTTCTTTTGGAAGCGCAGCGCCTCCACCGGAGCCAGCAGGCGCTCGCGTTCGGTCTGGCGCGCATACTCCAGCGTCTGACGCGCCTGCGCCAACGCGCGCGTGACCTCCGGCTGCAACCGCTGCGCGGTCGAGGCTTCCCAGTAGGCGGTACGCACCTGACGCGTGATATCCGCCACCACCTTACGGCGACGCTCTTCCGCCGCCAGCGTTTTATTCGCCTGTACGCGGGCGTTGAAATAGCTGATACCGAAGTCGAGCACATTCCAGGTCAGCGACAGGTCGGCGCTGCGCAACGTCTGGTCCTGACTGGTGGAGGCTTCCAAAGACTGTTCGCCGGTGGAGACCGACTGGCTGCTGGAACCGGCCACGTTGTCGCGGGTTTGCAGCCCGGCTCGCGCCGCCAGTTTGGGCAGCATGTCGAGACTCGATACGCCCAGCAGATGGTCCTCCACCGCCTGTTCCATCAGCGCCACCCGCTGCTGCAGGTTGTATTTCAGCGCGCGGGCGATGGCTTCATCCAGCGTGACGATGCCGTGAATCGGCTCCTGCTGCGCGAACATCCGCGTTTTATCGCTGAGTGCCTGCGCTACCTGTTGTTCCGGGGTCAGCGCCTCCGGCTGCACCGCGCAGCCCGCCAGCGACAGGCAGGCCAGTGCGACCGCCCACGACAGCCGCTGCCGATGGTCCCCCGTTGTTGCATCGGTTAACCCCACCAGAGGTGATAACGAATTGAAATAACTCACCTGGGAACTCCCCATTTTATTATTGAAGTTATGAATTGTGATTGGCGCTGCGAGCCTGTTCGTCCGCCGCCAGCGACGTCACCGCCTGCAACAAGGCAGCACGTGCGTCGTCCTCAGCGGTTAATGTCTGGGAGAACGCCGCTCTGGCGCGATCCGGCGCGGCGACGTCCGATGCGCCGCGCTGCGCACTCACGCGTTCGGCGCTATGTGCCGCCGGTGGTGGAGGCGTAGCGACAGCCGTTTTCCCGACCTCAATGCCCGGCTGCCCGTCTCTGATCGTCAGCAGTTGAGAGGGCGAGCCGTCGCGCGTTTCCAGCATCAGCTGAATCTGGCCGACCTGCGGTGCGGCATCCGTGATACGTACAACGCCATGCCGGGCATCAAACTGCAGCCACGCGGGCAATGGACGCCCGTTAGCCAGACGAACGCCGATAACCTCGCGGGCGGCCTGCGTCCCCCCCTGCGAATCCGGTAGCGTGAACTGCCACCCGCCTCGACCGTCGGGCTGCCAGCGACCTTCCCAGGCCGTGACATCCCCCTGAGCCGCGGCGAGAACGTCTTGCCCGTCGAGCGCGGAGAAATCCACCGTTTCCAGCTCCGGCATCAGGCTGGCCACTACCGGCTCCAGCCGCCAGGGCACGGACGCATAGTTCAACGGGCCATTGCCCAATGCGGTGGCTCGCGTTTCCGAGAACAACGCCATAGTCGTTGCGCCGGGCGCCGGGCGCGAACCGCTAAAGGCATTCGGCGGCGTCCCCGCAGACGACGCGGGTGGAGCATCGAAAAGAGGACGTCCCGGCAGGATCACCGGATTAACACCGGTTTCAGGCGTGGGAATCGCGGCAGGTGGGGGCGTCTCAGGCGTCGGAACTTCCGGTTGCGGCGTTTCTGGCTGCGGAATTGGAAGCTCAGGCTCCGGTTCCGGGATCGGCGGCGTCTCCGGCTGGCTCGCCTGTGGATTTACGATCAGCGTCAGCGTTCGTTCGGCCTGACCGCCTGCGCCGTCTTCTACGCGCACCGTCAGCGTCACCTCACCCGCGCCCAGCGGTGTTCCGGAAATCGTGCGGGTCGCGGCGTCGAAAGCCAGGCCTTGCGGCAGGCCCGACAGGCTCCAGCTCAGGGGATCGCCGTCCGCATCAGTGAATAACGTCTCGGGCAGCGTTACGCGGTAAAACGCGCCGTCGGTGGCGCTGTCGGGAACAAAGTCTGTTTCGACGACAACGGGCGCCGTGTTGACCGGGGTCACCGCGCTGACGGCAACGATGACCGTCGCGCTCGCCTGGCTCCCGTCCTGCGCCGTATAGGCGACGGAAACCGTGACGCTCTCCGCCCCGCTGCCGGTATTGACGTAGCCAATGCGGTGCAGCACCGACCCCACCTGCGGCCAGCTCGCGCCCTCGCCGAACGTGATGACCCACTGGCCCTCGCTGACGGTCACCACGGCGACCGCGTTGCCGCCGCTGTCAATCACGCCGGTCGCGCTGTCGTACTGGTAATACGCATCGTCTAGGAAGCTAAAGACGTCTTCGCTGCTGGCGCCGCCTGCACGGACGACGGTCAGAGTCGCGCCGCCGTAGCTGTCCAGAGGGGTGACGCCGTCCTGCGTGATAGCGCTGTCGATCACCAGCTGAATCGGAGCCTCGCCCGGCGTATAGCTGCCGGTGGTTTCCTTGAGATCGACGACAATCGGCGTGCCGGGCGCTTCACCGCCGCCGCTATCATCATCGCCGCCGTCGCTGTCCTGTGCGGAGAACACCACTACCGCGCCCGAATCGGCGTTGGTCACATAGACTGAACGCCCGTCGGCCGACACGGTGATGTTGGCGACGCCGCCGAGCATGGAATTCAACGCCTCATGGCTGAAACGGCCGCTTTCCGTCAGCAGTCCGGTCGTCGAATCCCGGCGGTAAACAACCAGCGTATCCGTACCCGCGCCGCTCAATACGTAGACCGCGTTACCGTCCGCCGAGACCGCTATATCGGTCAGATTGCTGCCCACCGAGACCGTGCCGACCTCGTTCAGCGCGCCGTCTGCGCCCACGCTATAGATGACGATGTTGCTGCCGTTCTGATTAAAATTGACGGTATACAGGAAACCGCCGTCGGGCGAGATTGCCGCATCCATCACATTGTTGCCCGCCGTATTGCTGCTCTCGCGGACATGGCTCAATGCGCCCGTGTCGGCGCTGCGGGTAAAGGCGAAGACGCGCCAGCCGTTGCCGACCGTGACATACACAGCCGTGCCGTCGGCCGATACGGCCACGCTGTAGGCGCCGTCCCAGCCGTTGGTATTGGTGTCGTAGCTGCCGACCAGCGTCACGCTGTTGTCAGCGGCGTTACGCTGGAATGCCAGCACTTTGCCCGCTGAGGTGGCGGCATACACGGACAAGCCGTCGGCCGATGCGGCCAGTTCGGTTATCCCCGTCACGTCGCCGCTGTCCGTGCTATCGAATGTCGCCCACTGAGCCAGTGCGCCGCTGTCCGGATCGCGGCCGTAGACCACGAGACTCCCGCCGCCGTCGCCCGCGACGTAAACCAGCCCGCCGTCGGCGGATACCGCGATAGACGTGGCTCCCGCCAGCGCGCTGTCCGTCAGCGTCAGGCTATCAATCAGGGTCAGCCCGCCCGTGGCGGTATCGCGCTGATAGACCTGCAGCACGCCATCGCCCAGCACGTAAAGCTGAGTGTCGTCCGGAGACAGCGCAGAGGCCCGCGCGCCGACACCGCTGAGCACCGCATCCAGCGTCAGTTCGCTGCTGATCACATCGGCCAGTTCCACGTCTGGCAAGGGCAGCTCGCTGCCGCCCGGTTCGCCGCTTTCTCCGGTGATGGTCAATGTCACCTCGCGAGACGCGGTCGCGCCCGCCGCATCGGTCACGGTGAGGGTCAGCACATAACTGCCCGCCGTGCTGGCGCGACCGGACAATGTGCGGCTGTCGCTGTCAAACGACAGTCCGTCGGGCAGCCCCGACAGGCTCCAGATCAGGGTGTCGTCATCGGCGTCGCTAAACAGCGACGTGGGCAACGTCACACTGTAATCGCTGCCCGCCGCAACGGACGCCAGACTGAAATCGTCCTCGTTCGCCACCGGCGCATCGTTGATTTCGTCGATGGTCATCTTCAGGCTGACGGCGCTGGCGGTATATTCGTCGCTCACGGTGAGCGTCAGCGTCATGCTGCTGCCGGGGTCGCTGCTGGTGTTGGTATAGGCGATCTGCTGCAACACCTGATTGGCGACGGCCGTCGTCACATCGGCGGTGAACGTGATGATCAGCGTTCCGTCAGCGCTGACGAACGTGCCGATGGCGACCGCATCGAGATAGAGCGTGCCGTCGACCAGCGTCAGACCGTGGCCTTCGATGAAGCCGTAGGTGTCGACGGCATCGGCACCGCCGTCCCGAACCAAGGTCAGACTGGCGCCGTTGTAGTTGCCCTCACCCGCCGCCAGCACATCGTAATCGGCATCGGCCAACGTCAGCTGGGAGGCGGGCTGGATCGTGCCGCCTTCCTGATACGCCACGGCGGTATCGCCCGTCGCGCCTATCATCCGCAGCCCAGGAGCGAAATAGAGGTTGGGGCCAGCGTAGATCGACCGCCCGTCGGGGCTGACCACAATCCGCGTCGCGCCACCGCTCATCGCCACGACATTCGCCAGCGACGGCGCGCCGTCGCCATCAACCGCGTATACGGCCAGATTGGAACTGGCGCCGCCCACCACGTAGAGGGCGCTGCCGTCAGCCGACAGCGTGATGCCATGTGGGAACTGCCCCAGCGCCGAATAGGCGTCCAACGTGCTGACCAGCGTCAGCATGTTGTTTTCGCGGCTATATTGCAGCGTGGTCAGAAAACCGTTGGTGGTCACCAGATAGACATGACCGTCGTCGGAGACGGCCAGCGAGCTGGCGCCGGTGAACGCGTTCGCATTGCTCAGCCCCGCGACATTGCTGGCCGTCCCGGCGCTGTCGGTATAGGTCAACGTCGAGCCGCCGCGCGTCAGCTGACCGACGAACGTCAGACTGCCGTCCCCGGCGGCGGTATAGAGCGTCAATCGGGCGCCGCTCAGCACATACACCGTGCCGTCGCGGCCGATCTGCATGCCGACGGCCGTGCTGTAACTGTCGCTGTAGCTGCCGATGACGCTGAGCGTGCCGTCATCGCCCGCCGCATAGGCGTAGATCGTGGTGGCGGAAAGCGCATACAGCGCGCCGCCTTCCTCCGTCACCGCTAACGTCAGGACTTTTTCGTTCGGGCCATCAAACTGTCCGGCCAGATTCAGCGCGCCGCTGTCGGCGTCGACATCAAACACGCTGAGGGTATAAGCGCTGCTGCTGCCGTCCGCGCCATAGCCCGCCAGATAAAGCCGGGCGCCGTCGGCCGAAAAAGCCATTGAGGTGATGCCGGACAGGCCGTCGACCTCGATGCCGTTGCTGTCGTCGCCGTCGTCGCTCGTTCCCTGCGTGAAGGTTTGCAGCAGCGTCAGCGCGCCGGTGGTGGTGTCCCGCTGGTAGACGCTGAGGTAGCTGGTGCCGTTGCCGTTATTGCTGGTGCTGCCCGCGATCATCAGCGTCGCGCCGTCGTCGGACATCGTGATGCTGTTGACATAGTAGCCATAGCCGCTGAGCGCGCCATCGCTGGCGTAAACGAGGGCGCTGGCGTCGGCGCTCAGCGTGGGCGCGCGGTTTTCGGCCTCGGCCTGAGAGACGACGCGCAGCGTGGCGGTCGTTGACGCGCTAAGCCCGGCGGAGTCCGTCGCCGTGACGATAACCGTGTAAGAGCCGACCAGCGCCGAGGCGCCGCCAAGAGTCAAGGTGGTGGCGTCGAAGACAATCCCCTCCGGCAGACCGCTAACGCTCCAGGTAAGCGTATCGCCGTAACGTGCATCCGGATCGCTAAACAGCCCGCTGTCCAGCGTGACGCTATACGACGTATTTTCAGTCGCGGGGGTCAGCACAAATGCCGCGCCGTCATTGACCGTCGGCGCCCGGTTATCCACCTGATCCACCACCAGATCCAGCGTGACTGACGCACTGCCACCCACGGTATCCGTCACCGTCACGGTCATGGCGTACGTCCCGGTTTCCGTCGCCGCGCCGGACAACGTTCGGGTGTTGGCATCGAACGTTATGCCCGGCGGCAGTCCGCTCACACTCCAGGTGAGCACATCGCCGTCCGCATCGGTGAACAGGTCCGGCGAAAAGGTGAACTGGTAGTCAGTTTCACTGGTCGCCACGTCCGGTACCGCATCACTGGCGGCGTCGGGATTGATCAGCGGCGAGGTGTTGATACGGATCGTCACGACCTGGGTATCGCTGTTTAGCGCCCCGTCGTTGCCGGTCACGCTGAGCTGAATCAGACTGCCTGCGGCGGCCACGTCGTTGGCGTAAGTGATTTGATGCAACGTCTGATTGGCGACGGCGGTGGTGACGTCGGCGGTGAACGTCAGCGTCAGGCCCCCCTCCGCGCCTACGGCGAAGCGGGCGATTTCACCGCCGTTCAGAGCGATGATGCCGTCGGCGTAGCTGAGTCCGTTACCGTTGGCGAAGCCGAAAACGCCGCCCGCGACCGAGGCGCTGACAAGCAGACTGGCGCCGTTATAGTTGCCGCTGCCGCCCGCCAGCGCATCGTTATTGCCGTCCGACAGCGTCAGGCCATCCAGCGCGCTGACCGGCGTGCCCTCTAAGGTGTACGGGAGAGCGTAGCGATAGCTGACCAACGTGCCGCTTCCTACCGTCAGCAGCGCACCGTCGCGCACCGTCAGTGCGCTACCGCCCGCGCCGGTCACGGCGGCGCTGGCGGTAAGACTGCCGTCCGCATTCACGGAATAGATCTGCATCGTCCCGCTCGTCGTCGTGGCATAAAGCAGAGTACCGTCGTCGCTCAGCGCGATGTCGCTCAGACCGGACAGACTTTCGCTGTCGATGGCCGTCAGGCTGGCACCGCTGAAACGATAGGCGCTGAGGCTGCTGGTGGTCTGATTGGCGACATACACCACGCTGGCATCTGGCGATATGGCCAAATGCGCGTAAGACGTCGTCCAGTTCCACTCGTCGATGGACAGTTCGGTCACCAGCGTCAGCGTCGTGCCGCTGCGGCTATACACCGCCAGCGTCTGCGTCATCCCCGGCGCGATCGCAAACAGGTAATCGCCGGACATCGCCGCCACCGCAGAGCGGCTGACATTGTCGGTCAGGCGCGTCAGATCATTCAGCGCGCCGCTGTCGCCATCGACCGTATAGACATAAATCCCGTTGTACTGACTGCCGACGAACAGCAGGCTGCCGTCGTCCGACAAGGAAACGCTGATACCTGTCTCTTATACACATCTCCGAGCCCACGAG
>NZ_CAMKXG010000148.1 GCF_946477055.1 Lonsdalea britannica
CGTCGGCAGCGTCAGATGTGTATAAGAGACAGGGGTTGGATACGCTCTTGCCCAGAATCGAAAAAATGGGAAACAGAAAACTGGCCAGGATAAACAGAAACAGCGGCGCGATCAGCAGCAGCGAACGTTTTTTATAACGCGACTGGGCATGGCGCAGCTGCTGTTTCAGGCTGGCGTTTTCCAGGTGCTCGGCCGGTGGCGCGGCGGCCACCCTTTCGTTCTGGGTCATCGATTTTCTCCTTACTCTTTCAGACCGTCTCGGGATTACTGCTGGGCAGCCCAGGAATTAAAGCGCTGTTCCAGTTCTTCCCCGTGATCGATCCAAAATTCGGTATCCACTGCCAAAGACTGTTCCAGGTTTTCCGGCGCTGTCGGCAAGTTGGAGCGAATGGCGGCAGGCAGCAGTTCGTTGGTTTTGATATTGGTAGGACCGTAGGCGATGTTTTCCGCAAAGACCTTCTGGTTTTCCGGCTGGTTGGCAAAGGCGATAAACTGTTCCGCCAGCGCCTTGTGCTTGGACCCTTTGACGATGGCCCAGCTATCCAGATCGTAAATGCTGTCTTTCCAGACGATATTGATGCCCGGTTTTTCTTTCTGCGCGACAGCCACGCGGCCGTTGTAGGCGGACGTCATTACGACATCACCGGAAACCAGCCACTGCAACGGCTGTGCGCCGGACTCCCACCACTGGATGTTGGACTTGATTTGATCGAGTTTCTTGAAGGCGCGATCCACACCGGCGGGCGTTGCCAGCACTTTATATAAATCTTCACGCTTCACGCCGTCGGCCAGCAGCGCGATTTCCAGCGTGAACTTAGCGCTTTTACGTAAGGCGCGTTTGCCGGGGAATTTCTGCACATCCCAGAAATCGGACCAGCTGGTCGGCGCCTGTTTCAACTTGTTGGCGTTGTAGGTCAGTACCGTCGACCACACGAAAATCCCGGCGCCACATTCAGAAACAGACCCTTTAACGAACTGAGACGGATCGCCCAGTTTTTTCCAGTCCAGCGGTTCCAGCAGCCCTTCGTTACAGCCGCGCAGCAGCTCCGGCCCTTCAACTTCGACAATGTCCCAGCTGATCTGGCCGGTTTCCACCATGGCACGCAGGCGCGCCATTTCGCCGTTGTATTCGCCGGATTCGATCGTGCCCTTTCCTGCGGCCATAAACGGTTTGTAGAACGCTTTATCCTGCGCGTCCTTATTGGTGCCGCCAAAGGAAATCACGGTCAGGTTTTCGGCCCAGGCCTGAGAGCTCATTGCGACAATCAGCGCGGATAAAGCAAATTTTTTCAACATAATCTGGCTCCTGGTAAAAGTGTGAACGCAATGCCAAACGGCGGCACTTTAGAGTTGTGAGAACAGTCATTGCTGTGGTGAAGAATCCCCTCTTTGTAAAAGCATATTTCGTGCCACTTTAGGTATAAAAACAGGGAAATAAGGCGGCGCGCGGTGGAATAAGGACGTAATGCGAATATGTGCAGCACGCACGTTTTTTACAGGGGAAAAATGGGGGGATAATTTGCTTTAGCGTGGTGCACTCAATGAGTTCGAATGCACCACAATGTTACGAGGAGATGACACAGGATCGCCGTGTCAGTGCGTCATCAGGCTGAAGGCGTGAGATCCACGCAAAGGTATTTCATCTCGAGATACTCTTCGATGCCGAAGCGCGAACCTTCGCGACCCAGCCCGGACTGCTTGACGCCGCCGAATGGCGCGACTTCGTTGGAGATAAGCCCGGTGTTAATGCCGACCATGCCGTACTCAATCGCTTCCGGCACACGCCACTGACGAACCGCGTCACGCGTGAAGACATACGCCGCCAGCCCAAACTCAGTATCGTTCGCCATCGCAATGGCTTCCGCTTCGTCCGTAAACGGGAACAGCGGAGCGACAGGACCAAACGTCTCTTCGCGTGCAAACCGCATATCGCGCGTAACATCGCCAATCACCGTCGGGGTGAAGAACGTGCCGCCCAGCTCATGCGACTTGCCGCCCAGCAGCAGCCTAGCGCCTTTCGTCAACGCGTCGTCGATGTGCTGGCGCACTTTGTCGATGGCCTGTTCATCAATCAGCGGCCCCTGCGTGACGCCCGGCTCAGTACCATCGCCGACCTTGAGTTTTTTCACTTCTTCGACCAACCGTGCCGCCAGTGCAGGATAAATACCGCGCTGTACATAGATTCGGTTAGCGCAAACGCAGGTCTGGCCGCTGTTGCGGAACTTGGAGGCCATGATGCCTTTCACCGCGACGTCGATATCGGCGTCGTCAAACACGATGACCGGCGCGTTCCCGCCCAATTCCAAAGACAGTTTTTTCACCGTCGGCGCGCTTTGCGCCATCAGGATACGGCCGACTTCTGTCGAGCCAGTGAAACTCAGTTTGCGCACCACCGGGCTGTCGCACAGCACTTTGCCCACCGCCGGCGCTTCACCGGTGATCACCTGCAAGACGCCAGCGGGAATACCGGCCTGAAGGGCCAGCTCACCCAGCGCCAAGGCGGTAAACGGCGTCTGCTCGGCCGGTTTGACGATCATGGTGCAACCTGCCGCCAGCGCGGGCGCTGCTTTACGGGTAATCATCGCAGCCGGGAAGTTCCACGGCGTGATAGCCGCCGTGACGCCGATGGGCTGTTTCAGTACCAGCAGGCGCTGATTAGCCTGCGGAGACTGAAGAACACTGCCCTCAACGCGTTTAGCCTCTTCTGCGAACCACTCGATAAACGCATTGGCATAGCCGATTTCACCGGACGCTTCCGCCAGAGATTTTCCCTGCTCGGCCGTTAATAAGGCCGCCAGATCGGCCTGATTTTCACGAATCAGACGCGCCCATTCGAGCAGTACGGCGGCACGCTCTTTGCCCGTGCGCTGACGCCATGACGATAGCGCGGTGTCCGCCGCGTCAATCGCCTGCTGAGTCTGTTCCGCCGTCACGAGCGGGATGGTGCCCAACGTCTCGCCGGTTGCCGGATTGTTGACGCTGAGCGTTTCACCGCTCAGGCTGTCCTGCCATTGGCCATTAATGAGGCATGACTGACGAAATAACGTTTTGTTTTTCAATTGCATGAGGCCACCTTTACTGAGCCAGAACGCGGGACAAAAGCGTCAGGGCCTGGTTGAACTGGGCATCGGGAATGGTCAGCGGATACAAGAACCGGATGACGTTGCCGTGCACGCCGCAGGTCAGCAGCAGCAGCCCCTGATCCAGCGCCGCTTTCTGATATTTTTTGGTGATTTCCGCGCTCGGTTTGCCCGTCTGCGGGTCATTGAATTCCACCGCAACCATTGAACCGCGAGCACGAATATCCACGATTGCCGGGCAGTGCGCTTTCGCCTGTTCCAGCGTCTCTACCAGTGTAGCGCCCAGCTTCTGCGCACGCTGGCACAGTTGCTCTTCTTCGATAACGTCCAGCACCGCCAGCGCGGAAGCGACGGCGAGCGGATTCCCCGCGTAAGTGCCGCCCAGACCGCCGGGGCCCGGAGCATCCATCACGTCGGCACGCCCTACAACGCCGGAGATCGGGAAGCCGCCGCCTAGACTTTTCGCCATCGTGATCAGGTCAGCTTTGTCCTCATAATATTCCATCGCAAACACTTTGCCGGTGCGCGCGAAGCCGCTTTGCACTTCGTCGGCAATCAATAACATGCCGTGCTGGTCGCACAGCTGGCGCAGCGCGCTGATGAATTCTGGCGGCGCTACGTTGAAGCCGCCTTCACCCTGAATCGGTTCAAGAATGATGGCCGCGACCTGATCGGCGGCAATGTCCGTATGCAGCAGGCGGTCGATGCTTTCCATCGCCTGTTCGACGCTAATGCCCTGATGTTCGTTGGGATACAACGCATGGAAAATGGATCCGGGGAACGGCCCGAAACCCGTTGAGTAAGGGGCCACTTTTCCGGTCAGCGTCATCGTCAGCAGCGTACGGCCATGAAAAGCGGCGCCAAAAGCGATAACTCCCGGACGTTTGGTGTGCGCTCGCGCGATTTTCACAGCGTTTTCAACGGCTTCTGCACCGGTGGTGAAAAAGGTGGTTTTAGCCGGGCCGTCGATAGGCGCCAGTTCGTTGATGCGCTCTGCGAGAGTGACGTAGCTGCCGTAAGGCACAATTTGATAAGCGGTATGCGTGAAACATTCCAGCTGCTCGCGTACCGCCGCCAGCAGTTTGGGATGGCGGTGGCCGGTATTGAGTACGGCAATCCCCGCAGAAAAGTCAATGTATTCATTACCTTCCACATCCCACAACGTCGCATTTTCCGCCTTGGCCGCAAAAAAATCACACATAACGCCGACACCACGCGGTGTAGCCGCCATACGACGTTGATTGAGTTCGCTATTTTTCATTTTGTTTGCTCCGATTCGATGAACTTACGCATTGCTTGCGGCTGACGATTGACGTCTGTTGTTGCTATTTACCTCCTGCATGGTTCTATAATCCAGTGCCAGTTTATAAAATTTGAGGGATCCAATTTGCGCTCGCTACTGACAGACCTGCTCTTGCAGGGGCTGGAAAACCAGCAGGAAGGGACACTGAACAAACGGCTGAACGATGCCATTCGGCTGGCGATTCTGGAAGGCGCCATTGCGCCCGGCTGCCGTCTGCCTTCTTCGCGGGATTTGGCGCAGCAGCTGTCGCTGTCACGCAATACGGTGATCGCCGCCTACGAACAGCTGTTGGCGGAGGGCTATATCGAAACACGTACCGGCAGCGGCACCTACGTCACAGAGCAATTGCCGTCCGTCGCCGTTCCCCCACTGCGGGACAATAGCGAAAGCGCCGTGAGGCCTGCCGTGCAAGAGCTATCGCGACGCGGTATGAACCTGCTCGGTTATACGGGCGCCTCGGCCCGCCAGTGGGGCGCATTCATGCCGGGGATCCCGGATATCACCTGTTTTCCTCACGACTTATGGCGCCGCCTGCAAACACGCATCACCCGTCGAATGAAGCCGGAACAGCTTTCCTACGCCCCCAAAGGCGGCAGTCCTGAACTTCAACAGGCGCTGGTCGACTACCTGCGCGTCGCGCGTTCAGTGGAGTGCCGTCCGGAGCAGATTCTCATCACGGAAGGCACGCATCAGGCGATGGATTTGCTGGCGAAAATGCTCTGCAATCCGGGGGATTTGGCCTGGCTGGAAGAGCCCTGCTACTGGGGAATGCGTAATGTGCTGACCATCAACGGATTGCGCATTGCGCCTGTCGAGGTGGATGAGCAAGGCATGGTGCCACCAGAAACAATCTCGCCCCAGTCGATACCGCGCCTTATCTGTGTCACGCCATCGCATCAGTATCCGCTGGGCGCAGTGATGAGCCTGGCGCGCCGCCAGCGATTGCTCGCGCTGGCGCAGGAGCATGGCAGCTGGGTTATCGAAGATGATTACGACAGCGAGTTTCGCTTTTCCGGCAGCCCGATCCCGGCGCTACAGGGCTTGAAGAATCAGCCACCGGTGATTTATATCGGCACGTTTAGCAAAACGCTCTATCCGGGTCTGCGGGTGAGCTACATGGTGCTGCCGATGCATCTGGCGCGAGAGCTTAAAACCGGCCACGACGAGCTATACCGCGGCGGCCACATGCTGACGCAGCTTACCCTGAGCCAGTTTTTGCGCGAGGGCCACTATGCCGCCCATATTCGCCGGATGCGTCTGCTATATGGCCGCCGGCGGGCGTTGCTCAGCGAGCTGATCGTCGAGCATCTGGGCGAGGACTATCTGGGCTATAACAGCAACGCGGGCCTGCACCTGATTTTACGACTGCCCGACGCGACCGACGACGTGCTGCTCAGCAGTCGCATTATCCAGCGCGGCGTGATGGTGAAACCCCTCTCCAGCTACTATCTCCACCCTCGCCCACAGCGGGGCCTGCTGCTGGGATACGCCTGCGTCAAAGAGGAAGATATGGCGCGAGCGTTCTCCGTTATCGTGAGCTGTATGAAGGAGATGCGCACGCACTCAAAGCTGGCTTAACGGCCATCTCCGGGGCACTGTTTTGGTGCCTTAGCCCATTAACGGCCTCACCATTATGAGGCATCGTTTTTTTCGATGTGGCGTTGAACGTGCCGAAAAACTGTTCAATCTGCCCAGTCATTGATTGATGAATTGAGGCACTCTGCTCACTTATTTTCCTTGGGGTAACCTTAAGATAACCGTTCTTCACGGCGCATATCGGTAAGATAATCACCAAGGCGCTCTCGTCACGTCACCCTCAATTTTTCATGCAGGCATGATTTATGCATAGACAAGGGAATACAGACACAGCGAGAGAGTGGCTTAATGAAAAACTTTGTCAGCTTCAAAAATATTCAAAAGACCTACGATGGCGATCGGCTGGTAGTCAAAAACCTGAATCTGGATATTCAGGAAGGCGAATTCCTGACGATGTTGGGTCCGTCGGGTTCAGGTAAAACCACCAGTTTGATGATGCTGGCCGGATTTGAAACCCCGACGCAGGGCGAGATACTGCTGCGCGATACCCCGCTGCACAACCAGCCCGCGCATCAACGCGGCATCGGCATGGTATTCCAAAACTACGCGTTGTTTCCGCATATGACCGTGGCGGAGAATCTGGCGTTTCCGCTCTCCATTCGTCGCCTGAATCGCAGCGATATCAAAGAGAAAGTCGACCGCGTGTTGGACCGTGTAAAACTGACCAGCCTGGCTGACCGCTATCCAGCTCAGATGTCGGGCGGACAGCAGCAGCGCGTGGCGCTGGCGCGCGCACTGGTGTTTGAGCCACGTTTGGTGCTGATGGATGAACCGCTGGGGGCGCTCGATAAACAGCTGCGTGAACATATGCAGTTGGAGATCAAAGAGCTGCATCGTGCGTTGGAACTCACGGTCGTTTACGTGACCCACGATCAGAGCGAAGCGATGACGATGTCAGACCGGGTAGCGGTATTCAATGACGGCATCATCCAGCAAATGGACAGCCCAAGCGATATCTACGAACGTCCGCAAAATGCTTTCGTGGCGCAATTTATCGGTGAGAACAATACCCTGATCGGAACGCAGTCAGGCAGTGACGGCGACTATTACAACGTGACGTTGGATGATGGCACCGTGCTGAAAGCGTTGAAGGTCCGCCCCAGCTCCCCGGGTAAAACCATTTCGGTCTGCATCCGTCCGGAACGTGTCAAAATCAACGCCGACTCTCTGCAGCCCGGAGCTCAACAGGTGAATGCGCGGATCAGTCAGTTTATCTATCTCGGCGACCACGTGCGGATGATGACGGACGTCGCCGGACAATCCCAGTTTATGGTCAAACTGCCGGCAAGCGATGTGGATCCGTCCTGGAAGGTCGGGACCGGTGTGAAACTGTCCTGGATGCCGGAACATCTGCGCGCATTGGATGTGATCACGACACATTAATGTCCGCCCTTCCCATCCCGACCGCCGCGTTGACGTAAGGCGGTCAGGCTGGCGCGATGACGGCCACTGTCTTGTTTCGCGCCAGCGCTCCGAGTCTTTCGCGACATTCGTGAAGCCCGGTGGTCATCGTTCACCGCTTTCAGGCGACGCCGTGCGACCGTTTCGCCCCCGTTTCCTCGCCATAAAAAAAGGCGGCTTTCGCCGCCCTTTGGGTTCTTGAAACCTGAATTACATCGCGGCCGCAAAGACGGAAACGATTTCAGCGTGCGTACCCTGTCTCGGGTTGGTCAGGCTGCAGGCATCTTTCAACGCGTTGTCCGCCAGCGTATTGAAGTCTTCTTCTTTTACGCCCAGCTCTTTCAGCCCGGCAGGGATGCCAATGTCGCGAGACAATTTAACGATAGCGGCAATTGCTGCTTCGGCCGCATCGGCGTCGCTCAGGTTAGCGACATCAACACCCAGAGCTTTCGCCACGTCTTTCAGGCGAGCGGCGGCAACAACGGCGTTGTAACGGACTACGTGCGGCAACAGTACGGCGTTGCAGACACCGTGCGGCAGGTTATAGAAGCCACCCAGCTGGTGAGCCATTGCATGTACATAGCCCAGAGAGGCGTTATTGAAAGCCATCCCCGCCATGAACTGCGCGTACGCCATTTGCTCACGCGCTTCCATGTTTTTACCGTCGTGGACCGCGTTGCTCAAATGCTCACGAATCAGTTCGATCGCTTTGATAGCGACCGCGTCCGTGATGGGATCGGCCGCAGTGGAGACGTAAGCTTCGATCGCATGCGTCAACGCATCCATACCGGTCGCCGCCGTCAGAGAAGCTGGCATGCCGACCATCAAAGCAGGATCGTTGATGGACATCAGCGGGGTGACGTTCTGATCGACGATCGCCATTTTCACGTGGCGCACTTCATCGGTGATGATGCAGAAACGCGTCATTTCAGAAGCGGTGCCCGCCGTGGTGTTGATGCCGAACAGCGCCAACTGCGGACGATGTGATTTATCAACGCCTTCGTAATCGGCAATCTGGCCGCCGTTGGTCGCCAGCAGCGCAATGCCCTTCGCACAGTCGTGTGAGGAACCGCCGCCCAGAGAAACGATGCAGTCGCAATCATTGGACTTCAGCAGTTTCAGTCCTTCGTCCACGTTTTTAACCGTCGGGTTAGGCTGCACGCCGTCATAAACAGCGCTGAAAACCTGATGCTCATTCAGCAAAGTCTGAACCGACGCCACCACGCCGATTTTATTCAACACGCTATCGGTCACAATCAGCGCTCGTTTGAAGCCCTGCGTCTGAATTTGCTTAGCGGCTTCCTGTAAAGAGCCTTCTCCCATCAGGTTTACTGCCGGAATATAAAATGCGCTACTCATTGGGTTTCACCATATCCATTGATTTTAAATGTTAACTGACGGCAATCCTATCACCGAGATACACGGGTTAAATTGATTTAGAACAACTTAAATAGACTGCTTCCTGTCTCTTATACACATCTCCGAGCCCACGAGACTAAGGCGAATCTCGT
>NZ_CAMKXG010000149.1 GCF_946477055.1 Lonsdalea britannica
ACGCATAATAATGCGATCCCACATTCCTTCGTAGTATCCGGCCAGCAGCCCCAGCGCCGTGCCAATCGCCATACCGACCAACACGGAGCACACGCCGGAGACCAGCGAGATCCGCGCGCCCAGCAGAATGCGGCTGAAAATATCCCGCCCCAGCGAATCCACGCCCAGCCAGTGCAGCGCCGACGGCCCTTCGTTCAAGCGGTCGTAATCGAAGTAGTTTTCCGCGTCGAAAGGCGCCAGATAAGGGGCAAACACCGCCACCAGCACCAGCAGCACGACAAACAGGCCTGCGACCAGCGCGACCCGCTGTTGGCAGAAGCGCCGCCAGAACTCCCGCAGCGGCGTCCGATGTGTCCCCGCCTTCGGCATCGCCGCGATTGCGGCGTTACGTCGCCAGTTTTTCATTCAATTCCTCACTGATAACGAATGGCCGGATTGATGGCCGCGTACAACATATCCACCAATAGATTGATGAGAATAAACTCCAGCGAAAACAGCAGCACTTCCGCCTGAATCACCGGGTAATCGCGCATTTCCACGGCGTCCACCAGCAAGCGGCCCAACCCCGGCCAGTTGAAGACTTTTTCCACCACGATAGAGCCGCCCAGCAAGAAGCCGAACTGTAGCCCCATCATCGTCACCACCGGGATCAGCGCATTGCGCAACCCGTGTTTGACGATGACCAGCGACTCCCTCACCCCTTTGGCGCGGGCGGTACGCATATAGTCTTCCTGCATCACCTCGACGAAAGACGCGCGGCTAAAGCGGGCCATCACTGCCGCCACCGCCGCACCCAGCGTGATCGACGGCAGAATATAGTGCCGCCAGCTGTCGGCCCCGACGGTCGGCAGCCAGCCCAATTGCACCGAAAAAACCTGCATCAGCAGCATGCCCAGCGCGAAAGCCGGGAAAGAGAGGCCCGACACCGCCAGCGTCATGCCGACCCGATCCGGCCAGCGGTTGCGCCACACGGCCGAAACGATCCCCATGCTCATGCCAAACAGCGTGGCCCAGACCATGCTGCATACCGTCAGCCAAAACGTGGGCATGAAACGGGTAGCGATCTCTTCCGTCACCGGCCGTTTAGAGACCATCGAGTGGCCGAAATCGCCCTGCAAGACATTCCCCATGAAATGCAAAAACTGCTGCGGCAGCGGCCGGTCCAGCCCCAGCTCATGGCGTACCATCTGCACCACCTCGGCATCCGCATCCTGTCCGGCCACCAGACGCGCGGGATCGCCCGGCAGCAGGTGAACAAACAGGAACACCAGCACCATGACGATGAATAAGGTTGGGATCAGTCCCAGTAAACGTTTGAGAAAATAATTCAGCATTGACGCCTTTCCACATACGGTGTTTCGCCGACCGGCCAATCCGCCGGACGGAAAAGCCGCCGGACTGAAGCCGGCGGCGCAGGTTGATTACTCAGTCAGGTCGGCGTTATCAAAGCTGAACGACGTGTCCGGCATCATGTAGAAGCCGGTCAGTTTCTTGCTATTGGCTGACACCAGTTTTTCCGTTACCAGGAACGCCCAGGGCGCATCCGCCCAAATCTTATCCTGTGCGTCGGCGTAGAGTTTCTGCTTCTCGGCGCGATCCGTCGTTTTCAACGCGTTCGTCAGATCGGCGTCCACCGCCGGGTTGCTGTAGAACGCGGTGTTGAACTGCGCAGGCGGCCAGGCGGCGGTCGAGAACAGCGGGCTCAGCGCCCAGTCGGCTTCGCCGGTGGACGCGGACCAGCCGGTATAGAACATTCTCACCCCGCTCTCCTTCACGCCTTTACCTTCCACTTCTGCGGCGCGCTGTCCGGCGTCCATCGCCGTTACCTGCACCTTGATGCCCACCTGCGCCAGCTGCTGCTGGGTGAACTGCAAGACTTTCTGCGCCGTGCTGTGGTTATGCGACGACCACAACGTGGTGGTGAAACCATTCGGATAACCGGCTTCTTTGAGCAGCTCGCGCGCCTTGGCTGGATCGTACGGCCACGGCTTGTACTGCACCGCATAGTCAACACCGGCAGGCAGCGGACCTTCGGACGGCACCGCATAGCCCGAGAACGCGACCTTAATGAGCGCATCCTTGTTGATGGCGTAGTTGATCGCCTGACGGACTTTCGGGTTGTCGAACGGCTTCTGCGTCACGTTGAAGCTGATGTAGCGATGCAAGATCGACGGCGACGCCACCAGCGAGATAGCCTTGTCGTTCTCCAGCAGCTTGGCCTGCTCGAACGGGATCGGGTAAGCGAACTGCGCCTCGCCGGTCTTCAACAGCGCCGCGCGCGTGTTGTTATCGACGATCGGACGCCAGGTGATGCTATCCAACTTAGGCAGACCGGACTGCCAGTAACCGGCAAACTTTTCCACCTTCACAAAGTCGGTCTGATTCCAGGTCACAAAGCGATAAGGCCCCGTTCCGACCGGGTGGAAACCGATCTCTTTGCCGTACTGTTTCAACGCCGCCGGTGAGATGATGACCGCCGCCGGATGCGCCAGATTATTGACGAACGCGGAGAACGGCGTTTTCAGCGTAATTTTCACCGTCAGCGGGTCAACGACGTCCGTACTGGCGATGGCCCTGAACAGGTTGTAACGCTTCAGGTGATTGTTCGGGTTGCTGACGCGATCAAAGTTGATTTTCACCGCTTCAGCGTTGAAATCAGTGCCGTCGTGGAATTTCACGCCCGGTCGTAATTTGATGGTATATACGGTGCCGTCGGGGCTGGTCTGGTAGCTCTCCGCCAGCACGTTCGTGAACTTCATGTCCTTATCAAAGCCGAACAGCCCCTGATAGAACGACTTGGCCACCGTCTGAGACAGCGTGTCGTTAGCGTCGTAAGGATCGAGCGTCGTGAAGTTGGAGGCGACGGCGATCACCGCATCCTTCGCCGCCCATACCGGCGCAGCGGCCATCGTAGCAGCGATGCCCGCGGCCAACAGCCAGCGAGACGTCTTAACTGTTTTCATGTTGTGCATTCTCCTTGTGTTCCCTATCAGTAGGCGCCGGCGATGCGGTGGCGGGCGACGAAGTGTCGCTCCCCTACCTGCACCAGCGGAGCAGTCGCGGGCTCATCGCCCAATGCCCGGATTGGGCTGGGTATTTCATCAACCGGTAGCGCCAGATCCTGATGACGCCGGGAAGGATCGGGGCTGGGCACCGCCGCCATCAGCTTGCGCGTGTAGGGGTGCTGCGGATTTTCGAACACGTCGCGTCGCGTGCCGATCTCGACAATCTGTCCCATGTACATCACCGCGACACGATGGCTGATGCGCTCTACCACCGCCATGTCGTGGGAAATAAACAAAAATGCGGTGCCGAATTCACGCTGAATATCCAGCATCAAATTGACGATTTGCGCCTGAATCGAGACGTCCAGCGCCGAGACCGACTCATCGGCGATCACCACCTTAGGATTAAGCGCCAGCGCCCTTGCGATGCAGATCCGCTGCCGCTGGCCGCCGGAAAACTCGTGCGGATAGCGCTGCGCGTGCTCCGGCAACAGGCCCACCCGTTCCAGCAGCGCGGCGACGCGTAATTCCGCCTGCGCCCGTCCGGCGACCTTGTGCACCAACAGCGGCTCCATGATGGAATAGCCCACCGTCTGACGCGGGTCCAGCGACGCATAAGGATCCTGGAAAATAAACTGAATGTCCCGTCGCAGATGCTGCAGCGTGGCCCCTTTCAGCTGATTAATCCGTCGGCCATCAAAGGTAATCACGCCATCCTGACTGTCGACCAGCCGCAGCAGCGAGCGGCCCGTGGTCGATTTACCGCACCCGGACTCGCCCACCAGCGCCAGCGTTTCGCCGGGATAGAGGTCGAAGCTGACATGCTCTACGGCATGAACCTGACGGGTGATCCGATTCAACAGGCCTGAACGAAGGGGGAAACGCGTCACCAGGTTCTCAACCTGCAGAACCGGCGACGCATCCGCGGGAATGGTGTTCTGCGGCACCGCGGCGACATCCTGCGGTTGACCCGGCAACATGAAAGGCAGAGGAAAAGGCTGTCCGCTCATGGCCCCCAGCCTCGGGACCGCGGCCAGCAGCGCCTGCGTATACGGCTCTTGCGGCGCGGAGAACAGCGCATCGACGGCGCCGGACTCGACGCAGACGCCGCGATGCATCACCAGCACCCGGTCCGCCATTTCGGCCACCACGCCCATATCGTGAGTGATGAAGATCACGCCCATCTCCATCTCGCGCTGCAGCGTACGAATCAACTGTAGAATTTGCGCCTGAATCGTTACATCCAGCGCTGTCGTCGGTTCATCCGCTATCAGCAGCTTCGGGCGGCAAGAGAGCGCCATCGCGATCATCACGCGCTGGCGCATACCGCCGGAGAGCTGATGCGGAAAACGCTTCATGACATTGGCCGCTTCGGGGATCCGCACCCGCTCCAGCATATGCAGCGCCTCGCGTCGGGCGCTGGCGTGATCCAGCCCCTGATGCAGCCGCACCGATTCGGCGATCTGTTCGCCCACGGGAAAGACCGGATTCAGGGACGTCATGGGTTCCTGAAAAATCATCGCCATATCTGCGCCACGGATATGGCGCATCTGGGAGGGGGGAACGTGACGGAGATCGACGATGTCCCCGCCGCGACGACGGAAGAGCAATTCGCCGCTGGAGAACGCGCCGCCCGCCTGCTCAATGAGGCGCATCAGCGCCAGTGAGGTGACCGACTTGCCGGAGCCGGATTCCCCGACAATCGCCAGCGTTTCGCCGCGATCGACGGTGAAGGATAAGTTTTGCACCGCATCGATTCGTTGCTGATGCTGCATAAAATTGACGCCCAGCCCGCGAACGTCGAGAACGCGGTGTGGGGGCAGCGTCCTTGCGCTGCCTGCCTCGGAGGTCGGTAATCGGTCTATCTGAGACGACAGTGTCATGTACGGTGAATCTCCCATAAAACTCGCTTCCCGCCGCTGTAGTTACGGGATCCTCATCGGGTTTCGACTATATTTAGCGCTGGCGTCAATGTAAAGAACAAATCCATCGGCGGGTTGATAAAAAGATCTTTTATAACAAAAAGTTACTACACATAATCTCGCGCTATAAGGTCAAAAAAACTCCCTTATTCATATTTTCAACTCGCGACGCGACTCGCGTTTATCGCCCGCGTTCGACGTTCTCCCCTTAGGCGTTCTCTGACATAATGATGGCATAGGAACCCTGTTTCCGCCTGCGTTCCCCCCGCAGCGGAGCCCTTAGTGGAGCACTCATGAACGCATCCGGCCTTCTTTCTCTCGATCAGGCGTTACAGCAAATGCTGGCGCAGATCGCACCGATCGCGGATACCGAGACGGTATCGATTTATCAGGCCGCAGGCCGCATCGCGGCGACGCCGCTGACTTCCCCCATTAACGTTCCCCCTTTCGACAACTCCGCGATGGATGGCTACGCCGTCCGCGGCGATGAAGACTTCGACCAACCTCTTCCGTTGGCGGGCAAAGCCTTCGCGGGCGCGCCTTTCGAGGGCGTCTGGCCCGCAGGCAGCTGTATTCGTATTATGACCGGCGCGCCCCTCCCCGCCGAAGCGACCGCGGTCGTCATGCAGGAACACACGACGGTCTCCGAGGCTGGCGTTCAGTTTTTACAACCGATTGAGCCAGGGCAAAATATTCGCCGTGCCGGTGAAGATATTCGCGAGCAGGAGTCCGTTCTGAATGCAGGGACGCGACTCGGTACGGCCGAGCTACCGCTGTTGGCCTCGCTGGGGATCGCAGAAGTGAACGCCTATCGTCGCCTGCGCGTCGCCGTATTTTCGACTGGCGACGAGCTACAGCCCGTGGGGCAGCCGCTACAGCCGGGGCAGATCTATGACACCAACCGCTTTGCGGTGCGATTGATGCTGGAAGAGTTGGGCTATGAGGTCGTCGATCTCGGGATTATCCCTGACGACCCGGCGGCGCTGCGTCAGGCCTTTACCGAAGCCGATACCTGCGCGGACGTCGTGATCAGCAGCGGCGGCGTCTCCGTCGGGGAAGCCGACTACACCAAGTCGATGTTGGATGAGCTAGGCGACATTCATTTCTGGAAGCTGGCGATCAAACCGGGCAAGCCGTTTGCCTTCGGCAAGCTTCCCCACGCCTGGTTCTGCGGTCTGCCGGGAAATCCGGTCTCCGCCGCCGTGACGTTTTATCAGCTGGTGCAGCCGCTGCTGGCGAAGTTGTCCGGCTATTCGCAGTGGCGATTGCCTGCCCGTATGCGGGTGAAAACCGTGACCCCACTGAAAAAAACGCCCGGACGTCTCGATTTCCAGCGCGGTATTTTCTCACGCAACGCGGACGGCGACATTGAGGTGCGCAGCACTGGTCATCAGGGGTCGCATGTGTTCAGCTCGTTTAGTCAGGGCAACTGCTTTATCGTGCTCGACGCCGAACGCGGCGCTGTCGCCGCCGGCGAATGGGTGGAAATCGAGCCGTTCAGCCGCCTGTTGGGAGACGCATGATGGCGACGCTGACGGATGCCGAAGCGCTGCGCTATAACCGGCAGATTGTCCTGCGCGGCGTCGACTTCGACGGGCAGGAGGCGCTGAAAGACGCCCGCGTGCTGATCGTCGGTCTCGGCGGTTTGGGCTGCGCGGCGGCGCAGTATCTGGCGGCGGCGGGCGTGGGGCACCTCACGCTGCTGGACTTCGATACCGTCTCGCTGTCGAACCTGCAACGACAGATCCTGCATCGCGATGACCGCATCGGCATGGCGAAAGTTGCTTCCGCCGCCGTCGAGCTGCGCCGTATTAACCCGCACATCACGGTGGCGACGGAGGAAGCCCAGTTGGATGACCTCGGGTTACGGGAGCGCATCGCCGCGCATGACATCGTCGTGGACTGCACCGACAACCTGACCACCCGCAACCAGCTGAACAACCTCTGTTTCGGGCTGAAAAAACCGCTCGTCTCCGGCGCGGCCATTCGTATGGAAGGACAGCTCAGCGTATTTACCTACCAGCCGGACGCGCCCTGCTATCGCTGTCTCAGTCGGTTATTCGGCGACAGCGCGCCGACCTGCGTGGAAAGCGGCGTCATGGCCCCGCTCGTGGGCATCATAGGGTCGCTGCAGGCAATGGAAACCCTGAAGCTGCTGACCCATTTCGGCACCGTCCACGCCGGAAAGTTACTGATGGTGGATGCCATGACGATGCAGTTCCGCGAGCTGACCTTGCCCAAAGATCCGGCCTGCGAAGTCTGTGGCAATCCGCCTTCTTCCCCCCCCCGCTAATGCGTAAAATTTCGCCGTCGAGTCCCTCACAAACCGCGCACATCTTCTATCCTTAGTCAGGTATCTATCCCCACGGCCGCTGACCCACATCAAAACCGAGATTCAGCGGCGCCAGAACGATTAAGGGAACTCGCCCCTTGCAGAGAGGATTTACCTATGAGTAATGCATTCCTTGAGGCCATCAAGGCCCGCCGCTCCATCTATGCTCTCGGCCATTCGCTGCCCCTGTCAGAAGATCAGGTCACGCACCTCATCATGGACGCCGTCAAACTGAGTCCATCTGCCTTTAACTCGCAGACCTCGCGGGTCGTGATTCTGTTTGGCGAGCAGCATCGCAAGGTGTGGGACATCACCCGCCGACAGCTGCAAAAGATCGTCCCCGCCGAATCCTTCGCGCCGACCGAGAAAAAACTGGCCTCATTTGCCGCAGGCGCCGGTACGGTCCTGTTCTTCGAAGACACCGAGGTCGTGAAGGCGCTGCAGCAGAAATTCGCCACCTACGCAGACAACTTCCCGGTGTGGTCGGAACACTCGACCGGCATCGCGCAATTTGCCGTGTGGTCGGCGCTGGCGCAGGAACACATCGGCGCATCGCTGCAGCACTACAACCCGCTGATCGATGACGATATCAAAGCCGCCTGGTCCCTGCCGGAAAGCTGGAAACTGCGCGCCGAAATGCCGTTTGGCGCGATAGAACAGCCTGCGGGCGACAAAACCTTCATCCCGGATGACCAACGTTTCCGTATCTTCAAATAACGGATCTGCGCGTCGCGGGCATTCAGGCCCGCGGCCTTTTTCGACTCAACCTCATTCACCGTTCTTCCCCGAATTGCCGACACGCTGCGGTTAAACACCCATCGATTGTGTTGTCCCTGAGGGGGGACTAGTATCAATGAGTTCGTTTTGAACACCCTGCGTATACAAAGCCTGTGCGCGTTCTGATTCCAAATGATTGAAACAGAGAGGCATACAAATGAGTAAGATCGCTGTGGTTTATTTTTCCGGCTACGGTCACACCAAGCTGGTTGCTGAAGTGGTGGCGGAGAGCGCCGGGGCGACATTGATTCCCATCGATAACAACGGGGACATTGAAGAGGCGGACTGGCAGACGCTGGCCAATGCCGACGGCATCATTTTCGGCGCCCCCACTTACATGGGGTCGGTCGCCTGGCAGTTTAAGAAATTTGCGGACGCGTCGTCCAAAGTCTGGGCTGAACGCGGCTGGCAGGACAAAGTGTTTGGCGGCATCACCAACAGCGCCAGCCTGAACGGCGACAAGCAGGTCACGCTGATCTATCTGCAAACGCTGGCCGCGCAACACGGCGGCATTTGGGTCAGTCTGGGACTGCTGCCCGCCAATATCCAGGCATCGACGCGCAGCGACATCAACAACCTCGGCGGCTCCGTCGGCGTGCTGGTGCAGTCCCCTGCGGATGCCGGGGCGGACGCCATTCCGACGGGCGATTTGGAAACCGCCAAACTGTATGGCGCCCGTGTCGCGGACATCACCCGCCGCCTGCACGGCTAGTCGACGCCCGTCGCTCGCCTTGAACCCTCATCAGGGACTCCCGCTCGGCGGCAGTCCCTGTTTTTATGCGGTGTGCGT
>NZ_CAMKXG010000150.1 GCF_946477055.1 Lonsdalea britannica
ACCCGGACAAATTCGAATCATCGGCGGCCAGTGGCGCGGCAGAAAACTTCCCGTACCCCACAGCCCCGGCCTGCGCCCCACCACCGATCGCGTGCGGGAAACGCTGTTTAACTGGCTGGCGCCGGTGATCCAGCAGGCACGCTGTCTGGACTGCTTTGCAGGCAGCGGCGCGTTGGCGCTGGAAGCGCTGTCGCGGTATGCCGCTCACGCCACGCTGCTGGAGGCAGAACGCGGCATTGCGCGTCAGCTCAGCCAAAATCTGTCGCTGCTCCGGGCGGAAAACGCCAGCGTGATCCATACTGATGCGCTGCAGTGGCTGGCTCAGCCAGGAGAGGCCTTTGACGTGGTCTTTCTCGATCCACCGTTTCGACAGGGATTGTTGAACAACACGGTCAACCTACTGGAAACACAAGGTTGGCTGGCGGACGACGCCTGGATCTATATTGAAACAGAGGCGGAAAACCGCACCCTGAACCTTCCGGCCAACTGGCAGCTGCACCGTGAAAAAGTCGCAGGCCAGGTCGCCTACCGGCTCTACGCGCGCGGCTGACAGACCGGCAACCTCAGAGGACATTATGATAATTTGGATTAATCTCGGACGATTACTGATGCTGGGCGTGTGGGGCTTTCTGATCATGAACCTGATTCAGCCGTTTCCGCGGCCGTTAAACATCTTCATGACGGTAGCGATGGTGTTCATGGTCCTGATGCACGGCATGCAGTATCTGTTGCTGAAGGCCAGTCAGCCCAAAGACGCCCCGCCCATCAGCGGGATGACGCAACTGCGGATCTTTCTGTTCGGGGTATTCGAGCTGATGGCGTGGCAGCGTCATCAGCCGCAGGACAGCAAGCCGAAAAAACGCTAGGTGCAGGGGCATCCGCGCATACGAGGCGGATGCCGATAACCGGGATCAGGACTTCTTGCCGGGCAGATAAGGAAAATGGGTCACGTTGTCGCCCAGTTCGGCAATCCGTGAACTGCCGCGCTCCCGCTCCTTCACCGAATCAATGCGAATCACCGCCTGCAGCGGAATATAGCTGCGGTCAACGCCGGCAAATTCGGTCTTCAGTTTTTCCGTACTCGGATCGACCAACAGCTCCGACGGGCTTTCAAACACGAAGTCGGCGATTTCGATAAAGCCGAACAGCGCGCTCTGCGCCAACTCGCGGACATAGAGCTGATAGTTCTTGCCGTTGTTCATAAATTGAATGCGGTAGAGTGCGGATTCATTACTCATTCAACAACATTCTCCCTTTCGAGCGATTAACCGTGACGTACTGCCACCTATCCGGCGCTACCTTAGCATGATGCCCTACTACCCGCATCCGCCATCCCGTCGTTGTCTGCCTGAGGGTCGATCACCTACACTGAAAGAGCCATCATTGTGCAGATTCATACCAGAAGCTGGGTTTCGCTTCGGCGCACTCGCTCTTCTGGCCGTCTGAATTTCCCACATTTAAGGACGTTCTATGCTTTGGTCATTTATTGCCGTTCTTTTTTCCGGCTGGCTGTATGTCGACGCCAGCTATCGTGGCCCCACCTGGCAGCGCTGGCTGTTTAAGCCCCTCACCTTGCTCTTGCTGATCGCGCTGGCCTGGCAGGCGCCGATACTGAACGTCCCGGCTTACCTCATCGTACTGGGCCTGCTGGCGACGCTCGCCGGCGATGCGCTATTGATGCTGCCCGCACAGCGAATGTTGTACGCCATCGGCGCTTACTTCGCCGCCCATCTGCTGTACACCATCAGCTTCCTGTCCACCCAGATGACGCTGAATTTGTTCTGGCCGTTGCCGTTGCTGCTCGCCATTGTGTCGGCGTTGCTGATTGCGATGCTGTGGACCCGACTGGACACGCTGCGTCTGCCGGTATGCGCATTTATCGCCATGACCGCCGTGATGGTGTGGGTGGCGGGCGGCCCCTACTTTGCCGTCAGCACCGACTACAACCTGTCGCTGCTGGTCGGCGCGGCCCTGCTCTTTATCGGGCATGCGTCCTGGCTGATTTACCACTTCCGCTTTAAATTCCCGGCTCATCAGGTGATTCTGGCCATCTGCTATTTCGGCGGCCATTTCCTGATTGTCCGTTCCATCTATGCCTGAGTGTTAAACGGCGCGTGAGCAGAAGCGGGTTATTTGCCCGCTTTACGCAGGAGATAACGGTAGGGCAAAGCATCTGTCGTCTGACCGAGCAGCTCATGCTCCATAAACACGCAGAAACCGGGAATATCGCGCGTCGTCGCGGGGTCATCGGCAAGGATCAGCAGCGTCTCTCCCGCGGCCATGTCGCGAACCGTCTTGCGCACCAGCATTACAGGTTCCGGACAGCGTAATCCTAGCGTGTCGAGGGTTCGGTCGGCGTGGGCAAAAATATCGGTCATGGCGAGTCTCAAAAGGGGTTGTCGATGAATAGCGGCCTTAGTTTACGCTGCGAATTTCAGGGCGCAAGCCGCGAAAAACCCCCATGTTCAAAGAAAACGGAAATGGGTATGATGCCGTTTTATTGACGTCCTGCGCCAAGCAGAACGTTGTCACTGGGTTCCCTCACCCCATAAAACCAAAAAGGTCGCGACATGTTTGACTTTACGCCGCAGCAGCGGCTGACAGCATTGTGCTGGCTCACGCTATTCCACATTCTGATTATCACCTCCAGTAACTACTTAGTGCAGCTGCCGGTTTCCGTGTTCGGCTTTCACACGACCTGGGGCGCCTTTACCTTCCCGTTTATTTTTCTGGCGACGGACCTGACGGTGCGGATTTTCGGCGCGCCGCTGGCACGACGCATTATTCTGCTGGTGATGATCCCGGCGCTGGCGATTTCCTATCTGGTTTCCTCGCTATTTTATGACGGCAGCTGGCAGGGTTTAGCCTCGCTGAGTCAGGTCAATATCGTGGTCGCCCGCATCGCCTGCGCCAGCTTTATGGCTTACGTACTGGGACAAATTCTGGACGTCCACGTCTTTAACCGCCTTCGGCAGCGCAGCGCCTGGTGGGTCGCGCCTTCGGCGTCCACCGTGCTCGGCAACCTCTGCGACACGCTGGCGTTCTTCTTTATCGCGTTCTATCGCAGCCCGGACCCGTTCATGTCCACGCACTGGGTGGAGATCGCGTTGGTGGATTACACCTTCAAGATCCTGATTTGCGGCATTCTGTTCCTGCCGATGTACGGCATCATGCTGAACATGCTGCTCAAACGTTTGAGCGAACGGACGCCACAGACGGCATAACACCAGATTGTCCCGAAAGGGGCCGACAGACAGGCTTTGTGACAACAAAACGCTTGTTTTTACTGCCTGAATCGGGTGGCATAGCCGCATTGATGTTTTCTGGTTGAGGAAAGAGACGCTATGTCGAAAGTAGTCAAATTTATCGGGATCGGATTGCTGGCCGCGACGTTAGCCGCCTGTGATGGCAAAAAAGACGAGACGTCTTCCACCGCGGATACAGCGGCGCAGGCTCAGAGCAGCCAAACAATCTCGTTGCTCTCCGGCAAGCTGACGTTCGCCCTGCCCGCAGACCTGAGCGATCAGAGCGGCAAGCTGGGCAATCAGGCGAATAACATGCACGTGTACGCCAACGAAAGCGGGCAGAAAGCCGTCATTGTGATTCTGGGCGACAGCACGACCGAAGATCTGCCGGTACTGAGCCAGCGTCTGGAAGATCAGCAGCGTACCCGTGACGCCAATCTGCAGGTCGTCACCAATAAAACCATCGATGTCGACGGCCACAAGCTGCAGCAGTTGGACAGCATCATCTCCAGCAGCGGTCAGAAAGCCTATTCCTCCGTGGTCCTCGGCATCGTCGGCGACCATCTGATGACCCTGCAAATTACGCTCCCCGCAGACAATCAGCAGCAGGCGCAGACCGAAGCGGAAAATATTATCCGCACGCTGAAACTCAACTGATGCTTAGCGTTCAGGGCCTTAACCCGGCCCTGAACCGCCTTTCCGACGACGACGGTCACGCCCTGTTTCGCCGTTTATTCCTTTCCCAAGCCCGCACAACACTGTTATTACGAATATGTCGGTTATAATCAATAGGATGGATAACTGCACGTAAGAGGTTTCTTTACATGCCCGTAACACCTAATCGGCCCCCTGACAACACATCGGCCCAGCCCCCTTCCCAAGAAGACGCCTCGTCTTCGGCGAAGAAAACCCCTATCGCCCGGCTGACCCGCTGGGGGAAATGGATTCAGTCTTTACCCTACGTCGCGCACTTTATTCGCGCCGTCGAACGGTTCAATGACCGCATGGGCAGCCAGTTCGGGGCGGCGATCACCTACTTTTCCTTTTTGTCGCTGATCCCCATACTGATGGTCTCTTTCGCCACGGTCGGGTTCGTGCTGGCCTCCAACCCCGATCTGCTCACAGAGCTCATCAGCCGCATCGTCAACAGTATCAGCGATCCCAATCTCGCTAATACGCTGAAAAACACAGTGAATACGGCGATACAGCAGCGTACTACCGTGGGACTGACCGGTTTGCTGATCGCGCTGTACTCCGGGGTGAACTGGATCGGCAACCTGCGAAACGCCATCCGCGCGCAGTTCCGCACGAAGTGGGAACGCAATCCGCACGATGAAGAGAAAATCTATTTTCAGTATCTGTGGGATTTCCTGTCGCTGCTGGGGCTGTTGATCGCGCTGGCGTTCACGCTGTTCCTGACCTCCGTCGCCGGTACGGCGCAGAACAGAATTGTGATAGCGCTGGGGCTGGAAGGGATTGAATGGCTGCGGCCCGCCATGACGTTGATTGCCATTTCGATTTCTATTTTTGCCAATTATCTGTTATTTCTTTGGATTCTTGGCGTTCTGCCGCGCCGCAAGCCCAATCGAAAAGCGCTGTTGCGAGGAACCTTGCTGGCTGCCGTTGGCTTCGAAATATTGAAATTCATTATGACCGTCGTGCTGCCCAAACTGGCCTCTTCGCCCTCCGGCGCCGCCTTTGGCTCGGTTATCGGCCTGATGACTTTTTTCTATTTCTTCGCCCAGCTGACGCTCTTTTGCGCCGCGTGGATTGCCACCGCCAAGCCTAAACGTCACAACATAACCGAGGACACGGCAGAACCGCCGACGGCCTCTTAATCATGATCGGCGGCTTAGCCGCCGATCATGTCACCCAGACAGGAGAAACGTATGCCGGTTGTTACCGTCCGCATCCTCAAAGAGGACACCACCGCAGAGCAAAAAGCGCAGGTCATTAGTGGCATCACGCAGGTACTGGAGAACGCGCTGGGAAAGGATCCGGCCAAAATCATCGTGATGATTGACGAAGTGGAGGCCGATAATCTGGGCGTCGGCGGGCAGAGCATCAGCGAACGGCGTAAGTCGGCCTGACCCGTTGGAAGCGGCATTGACACGTAAAACGCCGTTCCCTTCCTGATGACGGACCGCGCGGCGGTCCGTATTTTAACTCTCGACCATGTCATGATGAACAGCGCCAGGGCGTCGATACGCGGACAAACCCGCCGAGCCTGACTCTGGCGAAATCGGGCCAGGGGATCACGGGCGCGGTGTCATCCCCCTGTGCTATCAGCCGGTTTCATCATCCCGTTATACATATCCAGCAGCTCTTTCAGGTTGGCCTCGGGTTCGCCCGGCTGCTGTTGCAGCAATAGCGTCGCATTTTGCGCCAGCTGCAGGCGCAGCGCCTGATTAAGAGACTCCAGCGTCACCGAAGAGAGATAGGTTTTACGCAACTGCTGATACTGCTCCGGCGCGATATCCACGACGCCGCTTCGCTGCGAGCGCAGCCGCTGTTCCATCAATATCTGGGTGCCGGTGCGCGCATAGGTGGCAAACAGCTTATCCAACTCGTCATTTTTGCGCGCCACCAGCGCATCGAACTCGGCCTGCGTCAGGCCCTTGTCCTGTAGTTCGCTGAGCACGTTGCCCACCAGCGTGACGCCCTCAACCAGCTGCTCGCTGTTCAGGTTATCCATATGCAGAGAGCACTGGGCTCGCCCGTACAAAACGTTGCAGTCGAAGCGCACGTTGGCCTCTTTCAACGCGCTTTTCTCCAGCGCCTGCTGTACACGCTGGAACATCGCCTCCCGCGCCAGATCGCGTTGCCAGTAGCGGGCCAGTGCATTTGAATCTCGAATCGGCTGCCAGACCGTATCCCACACCAGCGCGATGGAGTCAGGTTTGCCTGCCGTGCCGATCAGTCGGGTCGGTTCCGCGGGCAGCGGAGACAATACCGGCATCGGCGCGGGCGTCGCGCGCTTGCCTTCCAGCGGCGCGAAAACCTTCCGAATCTGGTCGACGATGGCGCGGTGATCAACGTTACCGACGACATACAGCGTCATCGCATCCGGCGTGTACCACGCTTTGTAGAATGCCTGCAGCGCCTCGGCCGTCAGCGGCGTTTTGACCGGCTGTCCCGGAGTGTGCGCCAGCAGAATGGAATCTTGCAGACGATATCGCCAGGCGGGATCTTGCGGATTGGACGGCAACGTGGCGACGCCGTCTCCCATCGGCTGAGCCGACCCTATACTTTTATCGTCGAAGGACAACCCGCCTGCGGTTTCCGCCAACCAGCTCAGCGCCTCTTTCAGCAGCTCCGGTCGGTTATTCGGCAGGCTCAAATTATAGGAAGTGAAATCGTACGAAACGACAACCGGCGACGGCTTCTCGTCGTTGGGAGAAGACGCCCACAATGCCGCCAGTTGGCCCGGCGAAAATGACGCATTAGGCATCATCGCCAGACGGGGAATGACGTGAGAAAATCCAGTTTGCTGTGTGTTTTCGCTCAACGACCCCGTGTTTACCACCAGACGAAGTTCGAGGTAGTCATTGGGACGCTGAGGGGTGGTCAGAAGCTGCCAGTTAAAGCCGTTATCCAGCTTACCCTGCTGCCAGGCGGGATCGGGCTGTAGCTCTTCCGCCAACGCAAAACGGCCAACGGCCGCCAGTAAAACGCCACCTAATAAAAGACTGATTTTGGTTCCCTGCATGTGAACCCCTGCTTTTTTATCACTATCTGAAGACGTGCATTTTATGGATTACGGTGACGATTCTGCGGTCACCACACTGTGTACTCACCTCACAAAAAACAGAGCCGCAGTGTACCATTCGGTTAGACCGCGCGCTTTCGTCGATGTCACTCAATAGGGCGAAATATACCTAAAAAAGTGAAAAATGCTGAATGTTGACGTCTCAGATAAACAGCGGCCCACAGCGTTAATATCCGCTGCGGGCCGAGAGCAGAAAGGCAATAACGTCAGGAAATACGCGGGGGAGAGGACTCCGGCTTGGCGGGTTTGTGGTTATCCAGCACCTCATTCAGCTGCTTTTCATCCAACTGACCGACCCATTTGGCGACGAAGATTGTCGCGACGCCGTTACCCACCAGATTGGTCAGCGCACGGGCTTCCGACATAAAGCGGTCGATGCCCAGAATCAGCGCCAACCCGGCCAGCGGCAAATGACCTACGGCGGAGATAGTCGCGGCCAACACGATAAACCCACTGCCGGTGACGCCCGCCGCCCCTTTCGAAGACAGCAGCAACACCACCAGCAACGTTACCTGATGCCAGATATCCATGTGGCTATTGGTCGCCTGCGCAATAAACACCGCCGCCATCGTCAGGTAGATCGACGTGCCGTCGAGATTGAAGGAGTATCCCGTCGGGATCACCAGCCCCACGACCGACTTCTTACAGCCCGCCTTCTCCATTTTTTCCAGCATCCTCGGCAGAACCGACTCGGAGGAAGACGTTCCCAGAACAATCAGCAGCTCTTCCTTGATGTAGCGAATGAACTTGAAGATGCTGAAGCCGGTCGCGCGGGCGATGGACCCCAACACCAGAATGACAAACAACAGACAGGTGACGTAGAAGCAGACCAGCAGCTGTCCCAACTGCACCAGCGAGCCGACGCCGTATTTACCTATTGTGAACGCCATTGCCCCGAACGCGCCCAACGGTGCAAGACGCATGATCATGTTGATGATGCCGAAAATGACTTTGGAAAAGCTTTCGATCACATCAAAAACGATTTTCCCTTTCGCGCCTAAGCGGTGCAGCGCGAAGCCGAACATCACCGCAAACAGCAGAACCTGCAGGATATTGCCGCTGGCGAACGCGCCGATCACGCTGGCGGGAATGATGTCCAACAGGAACGGGATGACGCCCTGTTCCGCAGCCTGGCTGGCGTAGTTGGACACCAGAGACGCATCCAGCGTGCTGGGATCGACATTCATCCCCGCACCCGGCTGCATCAGGTTGACGACGACCAGCCCGATCAGCAACGCAACGGTACTCACCACTTCGAAGTACAGCAGGGCGACGGCGCCGGTCCGCCCCACCGCTTTCATACTTTCCATGCCGGCGATGCCCGTCACAACCGTACAGAAGATAACGGGCGCGATGATCATCTTAATTAATTTAACGAAACCATCACCAAACGGTTTCATTTGCTCGCCGATGGATGGATAAAAATGCCCCAGTAGTACCCCGATAGTAATCGCCACAATCACTTGAAAATACAAACTTTTGAAGATTGATGTTTTCATCATTATGTCCTTGGGTAGGAGTGCACACGTGGACGAGAAACGGCATAACACAGCCACCTGTGATTGCGCAGAAAAGTAACATTGCATTAACAGTTCGAATATCTTTTATAACTTAAGTTTGTGACTTAAAGGCGAGAGTTAGGAGCTGAATCGCATCAATAGGTTATGAATAAAAAATAGTGCAGAAACAGCCCGATAACAATGTCAGCGGGGGAAAGGACGGGGAGCGATCTAACATACTGTTATTTCTGTCTCTTATACACATCTCCGAGCCCACGAG
>NZ_CAMKXG010000151.1 GCF_946477055.1 Lonsdalea britannica
GCGTACAGAAGGCGACGGCGCCGCCAGGACGCGTCACGCGATGCAGCTCGCCCAAGCCACGCGACAGATCGTCGCACCACTGGATCGCCAGATTGCTGAAGCACAGATCCACGCTCGCCGTCGGTAACGGCAGGTGTTCGATGTCGCCCAAGACATAGTGGGTCGCCGACGCCTGCTGTCGCGCTTCCGCCAGCATCTGCGACGACAGGTCCAGCGCGGTCACGCGTTTGCCCTGCGCCTGCCAGCGGCGGCTGAAATAGCCCGTCCCGCAGCCCGCGTCCAGCAATTCCACCCCGGCGTGATTATCCAGCAGCGACATCAGTCGCTCCCCGCTATCGCGCTGTAGCTCGGAAAAGCGGTCGTAGTGGGTGGCGGCGCGGCCAAACGCCCGCGCGATCGCCTGCTTATGGGGGGACTCAGCCTGCGTCATGCAACACCTCCAGCAGCCGGTCGATGTCCTGCGGCGTATGACTCGCGGTCAAGGTGATACGCAGACGAGAGGTGCCCGGCGGCACCGTCGGCGGCCGCATCGCGCCGACCCACAGCCCCTGATCGCGCAACGTCTGGGACAGCGCCAGCGTTTGATGATTGTCGCCGACGATCAGCGGTTGGATCGCGCTCTGGGACGTTTGCAGTTGGTAGGCCAACCCGGCGGCACCGTCACGAAAGTGGGCGATGTTATCCGTCAGACGCTGCCGCAGGTCGTCGCCTTGACGCACGACGTCCAGCGCCGCACTCAGCGCGCAGGCCTGAGCGGGCGGCATTGAGGTGCTGTAGATGAGGTGGCGGGCGAACTGCGTCAGATACTCCGCGACGTCGTGGCGACACAGCACCGCCGCGCCGCTGGCGCCGAACGCTTTACCGAAGGTGACGATCAGCAGCTCAGGCTGAATGCCTTGATTCCAGCAGCTGCCGCGCCCCTCCTCCCCCAGTACGCCGATGCCATGCGCATCGTCGACCATCAGCCAGGCGCCGTGGCGTCGACTCGCCGCCTGCAGTTCAGGCAGCGGCGCCGCATCTCCGTCCATGCTGAAGATCCCTTCCGTCACCGCCAGCGTCTGGCCGTCGCACGGCGAGCGCAACAGACGCTCCAGCCCCTCCGGCTGATTGTGCGGAAAGCGGCGTAACGTTGCGGGCGACAGCGCGGCGGCCTCCAACAGCGACGCATGGCTCAGCTTGTCTGCCAGGATGCGATCCCCGGCTTCCGCCAGCGCGGCGATCACGGCCTGATTGGCGGCATAGCCGGAGATAAACAACAGCGCGCGATCGTAGCCGAGCCAGTCCGCCAGCTGCTGCTCCAGCGCTTCGTGCGCGACGCTGTAGCCGGTCACATGTCCCGAACCGCCGCTGCCCACACCAAAACGCTCAGCGCCCTGCTGCCACGCGCGCACTATCGCGGGATGCTGGCTGATGCCGAGATAATCGTTGCTGGAAAAATTCAGATAGCCGCGACCGTGGCTCTCCAGCCAGCGCCCGCCGCCGCATTCATTCACCTGACGCTGGCGGTAGGCGCCCTCCTCGCGACGCTGTGTCAGCGCCCGTTCGATACGTTGCTGCCAGCCCATTTAGACCGCCGCGTTGTAGAACTGCTCGGTGTCGGCGTTCATCAACTGCTCGGTCAGATGCTGTTGCTGCTGGTTGTCGCCGTACTCGGTGCTGGTCTGCTGCGGGTTCAGCCCCAGCTTGCGGAACAGCTGTAGATCTTTGTCTTCTTTCGGGTTGGGGGTCGTCAACAGCTTGCATCCGTAGAAAATCGAGTTCGCCCCGGCCATGAAGCACATGGCCTGCGTCTGCTCGCTCATCTGCTCGCGCCCGGCGGACAAACGTACGTGCGACGTCGGCATCATGATGCGGGCGACGGCAATGGTGCGCACGAAGTCGAACGGATCGACATCGTCGTTTTCGGCCAGCGGCGTGCCTTTGACTTTGACCAGCATGTTGATCGGCACACTTTCCGGCGGCGTCGGCAGGTTGGCCAGCTGCACCAGCAGACCGGCGCGGTCGCGTACCGTTTCGCCCAGACCGATGATCCCGCCGGAACAGACTTTGATCCCCGCTTCGCGCACTTTGCCGAGCGTATCCAGACGTTCCTGATAAGTACGGGTCGTGATGATGCTGCCGTAGAATTCCGGCGAGGTGTCGAGGTTATGGTTGTAAAAATCCAGCCCCGCTTCCGCCAGTCGCTCAGCCTGATCGCCCTGCAACGTCCCCAGCGTCATACAGGTTTCCATGCCCAGCTCTTTCACGCCGCGCACCATCTCTTCCAGATAGGGCATGTCGCGCTCATGCGGGTTTTTCCAGGCCGCGCCCATACAGAAGCGGGTCGAGCCTGCCGCCTTGGCCTGACGGGCCGAGGTCATCACCTGCTCGACCTGCATCAGACGTTCGGTTTCGATGCCGGTGCGATAACGGGAACTCTGGGGGCAATATTTGCAGTCTTCAGGGCAGGCACCGGTCTTGATCGACAGCAGCGTGCTGACCTGAACCTGGCGCGGATCGAAATGCTGCCGGTGAACGGTCTGCGCCTCATACATCAGCTCCAGAAAGGGCTTATTAAACAGGTCTTGCGCCTGTTCCAACGTCCATTGAACACGTTCTGACATCACTACAACTCCGGGTGAAAAAGATTTCGTCAGTGTAATTTATGCGGATATACTGTCAACCAAATTGAAACAGATTTAGTTGACAAGTTATGATCACTCCAGACGATCTCCAGTTTGACCAGCGCCATATCTGGCATCCCTATACATCCATGACCCAGCCCCTGCCCTGCTATCCGGTGAGCGCCGCGCACGGCGTGGAGCTTCAGTTGGAAGATGGCCGCGCGCTGGTGGACGGCATGTCCTCCTGGTGGGCCGCGATCCACGGCTATAACCATCCCCGCATCAATCAGGCCGTCACGGACCAGCTGGGCCACATGTCCCACGTCATGTTCGGGGGCATCACCCATGCGCCCGCCATCGACCTGTGTCGTCGGCTGGTGGCGATGACGCCGGACGCGCTGGAGTGCGTTTTTCTGGCGGATTCCGGGTCGGTGGCGGTCGAGGTCGCCATGAAGATGGCGTTGCAGTATTGGCAGGCGCAGGGACAGTCGCGTCGCCAGTTTGTGACGCTGCGCCACGGCTATCACGGCGATACGCTCGGTGCGATGTCGGTGTGCGATCCGCAGAATTCAATGCACAGCCTTTATCAGGGATATCTGCCGCCGCACTTGTTCGCCGATGCTCCGCAGTGTCGTTTTGACGATACCTGGCGTGAAGAGGATGCCGATTCACTGGCCGCAATCATCGAACAGCACACGGACCGCATCGCGGCCGTCATTCTGGAGCCCATCGTGCAGGGCGCAGGCGGCATGCGATTCTACCATCCCGAATATCTGCGTCGGGTGCGCCAGCTGTGTGACCAGTACGGAATCCCGCTGATTGCCGACGAGATCGCCACCGGCTTCGGCCGCACCGGCAAGCTGTTCGCCTGCGAACATGCGGGCATCACGCCGGACATTCTCTGCCTCGGTAAGGCGCTGACCGGCGGCTATATGACGCTGTCGGCAACGCTCGCCACCCGCCATATCGCCAACACCATCAGCGACGGCGAAGCGGGCTGCTTCATGCACGGCCCCACCTTTATGGGTAATCCGCTCGCCTGCGCCGCCGCCAACGCCAGCCTGGCGCTGCTGGAGGAAGGGAACTGGTCGTCCCAGGTGCCTGCCATCGAAGCGCAGCTGCGCGCCGCGCTACTGCCGCTGGCCGCCTCTCCGCGCGTGGCCGACGTCCGCGTGCTGGGCGCCATCGGCGTGGTGGAAACCGTCGCACCGGTCAATATGGCGCGGTTACAACGCTTTTTTGTTAACAAGGGTGTCTGGATACGCCCCTTCGGCAAACTGATCTACCTCATGCCGCCGTATATTATTTCAGCAGAGGCGTTATCCCGGCTGACGGATGCCATCGCCGAAGCCTTAGCGCAGAGTGAATTGTTCGACTAAATCCGGTTTTCTTGGTGAAAACACAGTGGTTTCTACATTGTGGGAAACGGTGCTGCGCAACCCGTAGCACCGGCTTTCGGTTAGCGCTATCATAAATCCCCTCAGTTAATCAGGAATCCTCCCATGCGTAATACGATCACACTCTGCTGGCAGTATTTACGCGCTTTCGTATTGATTTACCTGTGCCTTTACGCAGGCAATACGATATCCGCGTTACTGCCTATCACTATCCCCGGCAGCATCATTGGCATGCTGATCCTTTTCGCCCTGCTCTCTTCGCAAATCCTTCCCGCTGACTGGGTCCGACCCGGTTGTCACCTGCTGATCCGCTATATGGCGTTGCTGTTCGTCCCCATTGGCGTCGGCGTGATGAGCTATTTCGATCTGTTGCGCAGTCAGTTTGGTCCTATCGTCGTCTCCTGTCTGATCAGTACGCTGATTGTGATGGTGGTGGTCGGTTACTGCACTCAGATCATGCACAGGGAAAGGACGCTGCCGGGAGCGACGCAGGCAGCTAAGGAAAAAGAGCAATGCTGACCTATTTGTGGTGGTCCTTGCCGCTGACGCTGCTGGTGTTTTTCGGCGCGCGCCGGGTGGCGATAAAATTGAACATGCCGCTGCTGAATCCGCTGCTGGTGTCCATGCTCATCATCATTCCCGTTCTGCTGCTGCTGCGCATCCCTTACGAGCACTATTTCAAAGGCAGCGAAGTGCTGAACAACCTGTTGCAGCCTGCCGTGGTTGCGCTGGCGTTCCCGCTGTATGAACAGATTCATCAAATTCGCGCCCGGTGGAAATCCATTATCACGGTCTGCTTTGTCGGCAGCCTGACCGCTATCGTCAGCGGCACGCTGGTGGCGTTGTGGCTGGGCGCGACGCCGGAAATCGCCGCGTCGGTCCTGCCCAAATCCGTGACCACCCCCATTGCGATGGCGGTCGCCAGCTCGATAGGCGGCATCCCCGCGATCAGCGCCGTCTGCGTGATCTTCGTCGGCATTCTCGGCGCGGTGATGGGCCATGCCCTGCTCAACCGCCTGAAAATTACGGTGAAGTCGGCACGCGGGTTGTCGATGGGCACCGCGTCCCACGCGCTGGGCACCGCCCGCTGCGCGGAAGTCGACTTTCAGGAAGGCGCGTTCAGTTCGCTGGCATTGGTGATCTGCGGCATTATGACGTCGCTGCTGGCGCCGTTCGTGTTCCCCCTGTTGCTGCTGATGGCGCACTAAGGACAGGAGCGCTCTCCGCCTTGCACGGATGAGCGTTTGCGTGAGTCATATTTTGATCAAAAATGACGCTCAACTTTTCATTCGATTTCATGTCATTGTGCTAAACATCACATTTAAGCGATTCAACTTCGGCTGTCCGCTATGCTTGAAAAAAGAACAATGAAAAGGGGGACGTCAATGCAATCACGGTTTCACGCCGCACTCAACCCGCTGCCCGAGGCAATACAGGCGGTACTCACCCCAATACTCAATCGGGGAGATTTCGCCGCCTGGCTGTCCGCCGCGGACGTGGGACGCCTTTGTCTCGCCGGTCAGGTCGATGAGGCGCAACTCGCGCTGACGCTGCTTCCGCTGGCGGCGGCCTGCGCCCATGCGCCCATCTCGCATTTTCAGGTGGGTGCGGTCGCTCAGGGCGCCAGCGGCAACCTCTACTTCGGCGCCAACATGGAGTTCCCCGGCCTGCCCCTGCAACAAAGCGTGCATGCGGAGCAAAGCGCTATTACCCATGCCTGGCTCCGACATGAGCGCGCGCTGCGTACGCTGACCGTCAACTATTCACCCTGCGGACACTGTCGTCAGTTCATCAACGAACTGAACTCGGCGACAACGCTCACCATCAGCTTGCCCGAACGCACGCCTCAGCCGCTCTCCCACTATCTGCCCGACGCCTTCGGCCCCCGCGATCTGAATGTCGCCACGCTGCTGATGGATCAGGTGCATCATGGGTTAAGAATCTACAGCGAGGATACGTTGGTGCAGGCCGCGCTGGCGGCGGCCAATCGGAGTCATGCTCCTTACACTGAGGCCTACAGCGGCATTGCGCTGCAGACCCACTCGGGCGCGATCTACACCGGCTGTTATGCAGAAAACGCGGCCTTCAACCCCAGCCTGCCGCCGCTACAGGCGGCGCTGAACCTGATGAATCTGTCAGGGGAAAAAACCGCTGATTTACGCCATGCGGTGCTGGTCGAACGGAAGCAGGCCGTCATTAGTCAATGGAGCGCGACGCAGTCGATGCTGGGGGCCTTGGGAGATGTTGATTTACGGTACGTTGTTATTGCGTGATTGTTGCCCGAGGCCAAATAGGGTGTGACCTTGCTCACTTTTTAGTTGAATGCAAGTCATATGTAATTATTTTAATTAACATTGTCTGTACATATTCAGTGGGTTCTTTAAGATTTTAAAGACACTTCGTTTCATTGCTGCACCTGAACCCATTTCTGTTACCCCTAAAAAAAAGAGCTAAAAGTCATGGAATTAGAATACGAAAGTAAACGCCCCCTCTACATACCTTATGCTGGACCCATCCTTCTCGAATTTCCGCTACTGAACAAAGGCAGCGCCTTTACCGAAGAAGAACGCTCACACTTCAACCTGACCGGCCTGCTGCCGGAAGCCGTCGAAACCATCGAAGAGCAGGCCGAACGCGCCTGGCGTCAATACGAAGGCTTCAAAAACGACATCGAAAAGCACGTCTATCTGCGCAATATTCAGGATACCAACGAGACGCTGTTCTACCGACTGCTGCAAGGCCACCTGAGCGAGATGATGCCGATCATCTATACGCCGACCGTCGGCGAAGCCTGCGAACATTTTTCTGACATCTATCGTCGCGCGCGCGGCCTGTTCATCTCCTACCCGAACCGTGAGCACATCGACGATATGCTCCAGAACGCCACCAAACAAAACGTCAAAGTCATCGTGGTGACCGACGGCGAGCGTATTCTGGGTCTCGGCGATCAGGGCATCGGCGGCATGGGGATCCCTATCGGCAAACTGTCGCTGTACACCGCCTGCGGCGGCATCAGCCCAGCCTACACCCTGCCGGTGGTGCTGGATGCCGGTACCAACAACCAGCAGTTGCTGAACGATCCGCTGTACATGGGCTGGCGTCATCCGCGCATTTCCGGCGACGAATACTACGCCTTTGTGGACGAATTCATTCAGGCGGTAAAACGCCGCTGGCCGAACGTTCTGCTGCAGTTCGAAGACTTCGCGCAGGGCAACGCCATGCCGCTGCTGAACCGCTATCGGGATGAAATCTGCAGCTTCAACGACGACATTCAGGGCACCGCCGCCGTGGCGCTGGGCAGCCTGATTGCCGCCAGCCGCGCCGCCGGCAGCCAGCTGCGTGACCAGACCGTCGCCTTCCTCGGAGCCGGTTCCGCCGGGTGCGGCATCGCCGAGCAGATCATCGCGCAGATGGTGGCCGAAGGACTGACCGATGAAGAAGCTCGCTCTCGCGTCTTCATGGTCGACCGTTTCGGCCTGCTGACCGACAAACTGCCGAACCTGCTTAACTTCCAAAGCCCGCTGGTACAGAAAAGCGAGAAAATCGCGCATTGGGACGTCAGCAGCGATGCCATTTCTCTGCTGGAAGTGATGCAGAACGCGAAGCCGACCGTGCTGATCGGCGTCTCCGGCCAGCCGGGTCTGTTCACGGAAGAGGTCATCCGTGAAATGAACAGCAACTGCGCCCGTCCTATCATCATGCCGCTGTCTAACCCGACTTCCCGCGTGGAAGCGCGTCCGGAAGATATCTTTAACTGGACCGACGGCACCGCGCTGGTCGCGACCGGTAGCCCGTTCGCGCCGGTGACGCACAAAGGCGAGATTTACCCGATCGCCCAGTGCAACAACTCCTATATCTTCCCGGGGATCGGTCTGGGCGTACTGGCCAGCGGCGCGCGTCGTATTACCGACGGTATGCTGATGGCGGCCAGTCGCGCGCTGGCCGACTGTTCACCGCTGGCGAACGACGGTAAGGGCGGCCTGCTGCCGGAGATCGAGAAAATTCAGGAAGTGTCGCACCACATTGCGCTGGAAGTCGCCAAAATGGCGCAAGAAAACGGCGTCGCGGAAGTCACCTCTGAAGAAGCGCTGATCAAGGCGATCGAGCACAACTTCTGGCAGCCGCAGTACCGTACCTACAAACGTACTTCGTTCTAATCTCGCCCGTCCGCGTCGCCTTCGCCGCGCGGACTTTATGCATGAAAAACGCCGCGTCCTGTTCGACGCGGCGTTTTTGTTTTCCCGCAAACCAGTCCGAGGCAGACCGGAGAAAAGACGGCTAGGACTTCAGCTTGTGATCCAGCGCGTCGCGCAATCCATCGCCCAACAGGTTGAAAGCCAGCACCGTCAAAAAGATCGCCAGGCTGGGGAAGATCGCCACGTGCGGCGCCAGTACCATATCCGAACGCGCCTCGTTGAGCATCGCGCCCCATTCCGGCATCGGCGGCTGCGCGCCCAGCCCCAGAAACGACAGACTTGCGGCGGTGATAATCGACATGCCGATGCGCATGGTGAAATACACCACGATGGACGACACGGTGCCGGGCAGAATATGGCGCAGCACGATGGTCCAGTCGGATGCCCCGATGCTGCGCGCCGACTCAATAAACGTCTGATGTTTCAATACCAGCGTATTGCTGCGGACCAGACGGGCGAAGGCCGGAATGCTGAAAATCGCTACCGCCACCACCACGTTCGCCATGCCGCTGCCCATAATCGCCACGACGGCAATCGCCAGCAGGATCCCCGGAAACGCGAACAGCACGTCGC
>NZ_CAMKXG010000152.1 GCF_946477055.1 Lonsdalea britannica
GAGACGTCGTAAACAACGCGGGAGATGCCGTCCACTTCGTTGATGATGCGGTTGGAAACGCGGCCGAGGAAATCGTACGGCAGGTGCGCCCAATGCGCAGTCATGAAGTCCACGGTTTCTACCGCGCGCAGAGAGACGACCCAGTCGTATTTACGGCCATCGCCCATCACGCCCACGGAGCGAACTGGCAGGAAGACGGTAAATGCCTGGCTGACTTTCTGATACAGGTCAGCCTTATGCAGTTCTTCGATGAAGATGGCATCGGCGCGGCGCAGCAGATCGCAGTACTCTTTCTTCACTTCGCCCAGCACACGTACGCCCAGACCCGGCCCCGGGAACGGGTGACGGAACAGCATGTCGTGCGGTAAGCCCAGCTCCAGACCGATTCTGCGGACTTCGTCTTTGAACAACTCTTTCAGCGGCTCGACAAGGCCCAGCTTCATTTCTTTCGGCAGGCCGCCCACGTTATGGTGGGATTTGATGACGTGCGCTTTACCAGTGGCAGACGCGGCGGATTCGATCACATCCGGATAAATGGTGCCCTGAGCCAGCCATTTCACATCCGTCAGTTTGCTCGCTTCTTCGTCGAAGACTTCCACAAACACACGGCCAATGATTTTACGCTTGGCTTCCGGCTCATCAACCCCCGCCAGCGCGCTCAGGAAGCGCTCTTCCGCCGGAACATGAACAATGTTCAAACCGAAATGGTCGCCGAACATTTCCAGCACCTGATCGGCTTCGTTCAATCGCAGCAAACCGTTGTCCACGAAGACGCAGGTCAGGCGGTCGCCGATGGCGCGGTGCAGCAGCATCGCTGTGACAGAGGAGTCAACGCCGCCGGACAGGCCGAGGATGACTTTATCTTCGCCGACCTGCTCGCGAATGCGGGAGACGGCATCGTCGATGATTTTCGCTGGCGTCCACAGCGCTTCACAGCGGCAGATATCGAGGACGAAACGCTCCAGCATGCGCTGGCCCTGACAAGTGTGCGTCACTTCCGGATGGAACTGTACGCCGTAAAAACGTTTTTCTTCATTCGCCATAATGGCAAACGGACAGGTATCGGTACTGGCTACGGTCTCAAAACCTTGCGGGATCGCGGTGACTTTATCACCGTGGCTCATCCAAACGTCCAACAATGGTTCGCCCGCCGCGCTGACGGCATCCTGAATGTCCCGCACCAGCGCGCTGGCAGACTTCACTTCCACCTGCGCGTAGCCGAATTCACGCTGATTGGAGCCTTCAACTTTTCCGCCCAGCTGCATTGCCATGGTCTGCATGCCGTAGCAAACGCCCAACACAGGAACACCGGCCTCGAACACATATTCAGGCGCTCGCGGGCTGTTGAACTCGGTGGTGCTTTCCGGGCCGCCGGAGAGAATAATCCCGTTCGGATTGAACTCGCGAATCTGCGCTTCGGTGACATCCCATGCCCAAAGTTCGCAGTACACGCCCAGCTCACGTACGCGGCGAGCGACGAGTTGCGTGTATTGCGAACCGAAATCCAGAATAAGAATGCGGTGTTGATGAATGTTTTCTGTCATGAGAGGCGTATTCCAATACGGATAGAAGCGAATGAAAAATAGAACCCGATAAATATTACCGGGTTCTGTTCGTTAAATCAGCCAACAAAAGCGCTTAACCTAAGCGGTAGTTAGGCGACTCTTTGGTAATGGTAACGTCGTGAACGTGGCTTTCTTGGATACCAGCGCCGCTGATGCGGACAAATTCAGCTTTGGTGCGCAGCGCGTCGATGGTCGGACAACCCGTCAGACCCATGCAAGAACGCAGGCCGCCCATCTGCTGATGAACAATCGCCTTCAGGTAACCCTTATAAGCGACACGGCCTTCGATACCTTCCGGCACCAGTTTGTCGGCTGCGTTGTCTGACTGGAAGTAACGGTCAGAAGAGCCTTTGGACATCGCGCCCAGAGAGCCCATGCCGCGGTAAGATTTGAACGAGCGGCCCTGATAGAGTTCGATTTCGCCCGGAGACTCTTCCGTACCCGCCAGCATAGAGCCTACCATGACACAAGCCGCGCCCGCGGCAATGGCTTTGGCGATGTCGCCGGAGAAGCGAATACCGCCATCGGCGATCACCGGAATGCCTGTGCCTTCCAGCGCGGCAACCGCGTCGGAAATCGCCGTAATCTGCGGCACACCTACGCCGGTTACGATACGCGTCGTACAGATGGAGCCCGGGCCGATACCGACTTTGACTGCGTTAACGCCCGCTTCAGCCAACGCCAACGCGCCAGCGCCGGTGGCAACGTTGCCGCCGATGATCGGCAGGTCAGGATATTTAGCGCGTGTATCGCGAATACGCTGCAATACGCCTTCAGAATGGCCGTGAGAGGAGTCGATTAGCAGAACATCGACGCCAGCAGCGACCAGCGCGTCGATACGCTCTTCATTGCCTTCGCCCGCGCCAACGGCAGCGCCGACGCGCAGACGACCGCGCTCGTCTTTACAGGCGTTTGGTTTACGTTCCGCTTTTTGGAAATCTTTAACGGTGATCATGCCCTTCAGGCGGAACTGATCGTCGACGACCAGCGCCTTTTCGATGCGGCGTTCATGCAGTTTGTGCAGCACGACTTCACGATCGCGCGCTTCGGTCTCGCTTACGGTCACCAGACGCTCTTTCGGCGTCATCACGGCGCTGACCGGCTTGTTCATATCGGTCACGAAACGCACGTCACGGCCGGTGATGATACCGACGAGTTCGTTGCCTTCCGTCACGACCGGATAACCCGCGAAGCCGTTACGTGCGGTCAGGTCTTTCACCTGCTGCAAGGTCGTTGCCGGGGTTACCGTCTGCGGTTCAACCACGACGCCGCTTTCGTGACGTTTCACGCGGCCGACTTCTTCCGCCTGACGCTCAATGGTCATGTTTTTGTGAATGAAGCCCAGACCGCCTTCCTGTGCCAGCGCGATCGCCAGAGCAGATTCGGTTACCGTATCCATGGCGGCAGACAGCATAGGGATGTTCAGGCGAATGTTTTTCGTCAGTTGAGTGCCGAGATCGGCCGTGTTGGGCAGAACGGTAGAATGTGCGGGAACGAGCAGGACATCATCAAACGTCAATGCTTCTTTTGCGATACGTAACATGGGCAATATCTCACCGAGGATGGATGGAAGATTAGATAAAATATTGCCGCGGCATTATACAGAGCATATACGATTGCCTCCAGCCTTTTTTATAAAAAGCCTTGCGTACAGCCCTTTGACCGGTAGTATGGAAAGATTAACCCACTGCTTTGAAACTTGATCTTTCTCTCATGCCACAGTCTCCTTCTAGCGCCATTTTTACCGTAAGCCGCCTCAATCAGACGGTCAAACAACTGCTGGAAGGCGAGATGGGCCATATCTGGCTCAGTGGCGAAATCTCCAACTTTTCGCAGCCGTCATCCGGCCACTGGTACTTCACGCTGAAAGACGAGCGCGCTCAGGTGCGCTGCGCCATGTTCCGCGGGAGCAACCGGCGGGTAACCTTCCGGCCGCAGAACGGTCAGCAGGTGCTCATCCGCGCCATGATTACGCTGTACGAGCCGCGAGGCGACTACCAATTGCTGGCGGATAGCATGCAGCCCGCCGGAGACGGCCTGTTGCAGCAGCAGTTCGAACAGCTGAAGCAACGCCTGTTTGGCGAAGGGTTATTTGACCAGCAGTTCAAGCAGCCACTGCCGAAACCGGCTAAGAGAGTGGGCGTCATCACATCGGCGAGCGGCGCCGCGCTGCATGATATTTTACAGGTGCTGCAACGCCGCGATCCGTCGCTGCCGGTCATCATCTATCCGACCTCCGTGCAAGGCGCAGACGCGCCGCCGCAAATCATCCGCGCCATCGAACTGGCCAACCTGCGTGATGAGTGCGATGTCCTGATCGTCGGCCGCGGCGGCGGCTCACTGGAAGATCTGTGGAGTTTTAACGACGAACGCGTCGCCAGAGCGATTTTCGCCAGCCGCATCCCTATCGTCAGCGCCGTCGGCCATGAAACGGACGTCACCATCTCCGATTTCGTCGCAGACTTACGCGCCCCGACGCCGTCCGCCGCCGCGGAACTGGTCAGCCGTAACCAGCAGGAGCTGTTGCGACAGGTGACAACCCAGCGCCAACGGCTGGAAATGGCGATGGATTACTATCTGGCGCAGCGCCAGAGCCTGTTCACTCGTCTGCATCATCGTCTGCAACAGCAGCATCCCCAGCTGCGTCTGGCGCGCCAGCAAAATCGGCTTATCCGATTACGTCAGCGACTGGATGACGCCGTACAGCTCAGACTGCGCCAAAGTTCGCGCAGGCAGGAATACCTCCAGCAACGGTTGCTGCAACAGCCGCCGCAGCCGAGAATCCATCGCGCGCAGCAACACCTTCAGCAGTTGCACTACCGGCTGCAACACGCGCTCGACAAACAGATGGGTCAGAACAAACAGCGTTTCGGCGAAGCCTGCTCCCATCTGCAAGCGGTTAGCCCGCTAGCCACGCTGGGTCGAGGCTACAGCGTGACCACGACCCCGTCGGGCGACGTGTTGAAAAAAGCGGGCCAGATTGCCGCCGGAGACACCCTCAGCACGCGGCTGCAAGATGGGTGGGTTGAAAGCCAGGTGACCGCCATTCATCCGGCCGATAACGCCTGAAATCGCTCTTCGTCTGAAAATGATTTCCTGAACTATACTTATCGCTCCTTTACTGGTTATCTACGTTATGGACGTCCGCTCATACCGAGAGATATGCATCCATGTGGAGATGATGTATGAAAGCGATTCATAGCATAGTACCCCCGTATATCCTTCATCGTATCGTCAGCAATGGTTCTGACGAAGAGCGACGGCTCGCTCAGCAAACGCTGATGCACGTACAGTCGCTGATGGTCTCCGCCCAGACGCGTCCTCCCGAGCACGACACGCTCCCCGGCGGTCAGGTCCACCGCCACATTCATGACGCGCAACATCAGCAAACGCTGCCTGGCACGCTTGTTCGCGAGGAAGGTCAGACCGCCACGGGCGATATCGCCACGGATGAAGCCTATGAGTATCTGGGTGCCACCTACGACTTCTTCTGGCAGGTTTTCGGCCGCAATTCTTTGGACAACGCCGGGCTGCCGCTGCTGGGCTCCGTCCATTTCGGTCAGGATTATCAGAACGCTTTTTGGAATGGGCAGCAAATGGTCTTCGGCGACGGCGATGGCAAAATTTTTAACCGCTTCACCAGCGCTATCGACATCATCGCCCATGAGCTAACGCACGGCGTCACCGAGAGCGAAGCCAATCTTCTCTACACCCGCCAGTCCGGCGCATTGAACGAATCGCTGTCCGATGTTTTTGGCGCCATGGTGAAGCAGTTTTATCTTAAACAAACGGCTCAGGAGGCGGACTGGATCGTCGGCGCGGGCCTGCTGACTGAGGCGATTGATGGCAAGGGGCTGCGCTCCCTGTCCCGCCCGGGAACGGCCTATGACGACCCGCTGCTGGGTACGGATCCGCAACCTGCTCATATGCGTGATTACATCAACACCCGTGAAGATAACGGCGGCGTACACCTCAATTCCGGTATACCCAGCCGCGCCTTTTATCTGGCTGCGACCGATCTCGGCGGGTATGCCTGGGAAAAAGCGGGTGCCATCTGGTACGACGTTTTGTGCGACAAATCGCTGCCACAGAACGCCGACTTTTCACTGTTTGCCCAATATACCGTGAATCGTGCGGAACAGCGTTTTAGCACGGCGGTAGCGGATACCGTGCTGCATGCCTGGCATCGGGTGGGCGTGGATACGGGGATCCCGAATGAGTATGAACGCACTGCCCCGCTTGACTGACGACGCCATTATCGAACTGGCGCGGGAAGGCGGCATCGCCTGGATACCCAAATTATCCGGGCCGAGGTGGGTGGTATTAGCCAAGCTGCCTGAGGAAGAACGTCAACGCATCTGTGCGGTACTGCGCAGCGTGTTGCCTTCTGCGGAGTCCGACGATCCGGCCGATCCCCCCGGCCGTGGCGATCAGTTTTACTACCGAATTCATATTCTCCGGGGTGAGTCAGACCGCAGCGACACATCCCTTCAAGAATGGCGGATTCCCGAACGGAATGCGCCGGAACTGGACGCTCTGTGGCAGAACGCACAGCCAGCGCCGTGATGTCTGCGGCGACGGCTCAATCCGACGTATCGGTCAGAACCGGTTGGTAGCGGAACGCCACGCGTTTTTTTGAAATCAAACCGTGTTCATGTGCGCAAAAATAGTCCACCGCGCCACAGGCTTTAAGTACCTGTAACGGCTGTCCACAGTCTGGGCACAACGCCTCCCGGCGATAATCCCGTCGACACTCAGCACAGCTGAAACGCTCATCGCTGCGCCCTTGCATTTCGTGCTGGCACTGCGGACATCGCGGGATCATGCCGTTCTCCTTTTCCATCGTGTGGCGACCTCACTTCTGACTGACCGTCTCGCAATAAAAACGGGGCAGAAAATAGTCTGCCCCGCCGGTCCAATCTGGCACTTCAATTCGGCTTATTTGCCTTTTTTGATGTGCTGCATCAGACGTTTACGTTTACGCAGCTGGTTTGGCGTCAAGGTATTTCGCTTGTTCGCAAACGGGTTTTCCCCTTCTTTGAACTGAATGCGGATCGGCGTTCCCATCACCTCCAACGAACGACGGAAGTAGTTCATCAGATAACGTTTATAAGAGTCCGCCAGATCTTTGACCTGGTTGCCGTGGATCACGACGATAGGCGGGTTATAACCCCCGGCGTGCGCATATTTCAGCTTCACGCGACGTCCACGCACCAGCGGCGGCTGGTGGTCGTCAACGGCCATGCGCATGATACGCGTCAGCAGCGAAGTGCTGACTCGGCGAGTCGAGCAGGTGTAAGCCTCAGTAATCGACTCAAACAGGTTACCTACGCCGCTACCGTGCAGTGCGGAGATGAAGTGAATACGGGCGAAATCGATGAAGCCCAGACGCAGATCCAACGTTTCCTTCACCTGCTCTCTCACATCCTGAGAAAGACCATCCCACTTGTTCACCACGATCACCAGCGAGCGGCCGCTGTTCAGGATAAAGCCCAGCAGAGACAGATCCTGATCGGAGATCCCTTCGCGAGCATCGATCACCAGCAGCACCACGTTGGCGTCTTCGATCGCCTGCAGCGTTTTGATGACGGAAAACTTCTCGACGGTTTCCGTGATCTTGCCGCGCTTACGCACCCCGGCAGTATCGATCAGGATATATTCGCGCTCGTCACGCTCCATCGGAATGTAGATGCTGTCACGCGTCGTTCCGGGCATGTCGTAAACCACGACGCGATCTTCGCCCAGAATACGGTTGGTCAGCGTCGACTTACCGACGTTAGGACGACCCACGATAGCCAGTTTGATCGGCAAAGATTCCGGATCGAAGTTATCTTCAACCTCGGCTTCCTCTTCGGCTTCAGTTTCAATGGCCAGCTGCTCCGCCCAATAGGCGGCGTTGGCTTCTTCTTCCGTCAGTTCCTTCGGCTCTTCGTCCTGATCTTCCGCAAACGGCAGCAGCACTTTTTCCAGCAGGCCGGTGACGCCACGGCCATGCGATGCCGCGATCGGGTAGACTTCGCCGAGGCCCAGCGAATAGAAGTCCGCCGTGCCGGTATCCACATCGATCCCATCGATTTTGTTGGCGACCAGGAACGTGGATTTTTGACGGTTGCGCAGATGCTGGGCAATGCCCAAATCCGCTGGCATCAACCCATCACGGGCATCAACCATGAACAGCACGATATCCGCTTCTTCAATCGCCAGCAGAGACTGGTCCGCCATCCGTGTTTCCACGCCTTCTTCACTACCGTCAATACCGCCTGTATCGATGATAATGAACTCGTTTCCTTCCACCTCGGCACGACCATACTTGCGGTCACGCGTCAGCCCAGGAAAATCCGCCACCAATGCGTCACGAGTACGCGTTAAGCGGTTAAACAGCGTGGATTTCCCCACATTCGGGCGCCCGACCAGCGCGACGACAGGTATCATTGTTACAACCTCATTGCTTATATTTCAATTCGTTACAGCAAGCTTAGCTGGCTGATCATAAAACACGAAACGGCTCCTGATAGCGTCAGGAGCCGTTCGACAGGTCGAAGGCCATTCTGGCGCCCTCGCCCGGAGTAAAACACGTGTACTAGCGCGTAAAGGCGTAAACCTCGCCGTCTTTAGCCTGAATCAGCAGCTTATCGCTGGCTACCACAGGGTTGCTGAGGAAGCCGGAGCTATCCACTTTCTGCTGAGAGACGAAACGGCCATCGGTCGTGTTGACCCAATGCATGTACCCTTCCGCGTCCCCAATCACCAGGTAACCATTATACAGTGCCGGGGCCGTTAGATTACGGTGCAACAGCTCGCTCTGACGCCAGATGCTCACGCCGCCGCTGGTATTCAGAGCCACGATGCGATCATCCTGATCGACCAGATAGATACGGTCGCCGTCAACGATGAAGTCGTTCACCGAGCCCAGCTCGCGTTTCCACAAAATCTGACCGGAGCGCAGGTCCAGCGCCGTCAGGTTGCCGTGGTAACCCAGCGCATACACCACTTCGCCAACGATCACCGGCGTAGTATCGACGTCGTTCAGACGGTCAATTTCGGTCGCGCCACTTGGCTGGGAAATGCGTTGCTGCCAAATCAATTGGCCCTGGTTGATCAGCACGGCGCTGACGCGTCCGTTGTCGCCGCCAACGATGGCCGCGCCAAATGCGGTCGCAGGCGCAGACTCGCC
>NZ_CAMKXG010000153.1 GCF_946477055.1 Lonsdalea britannica
TGCTCAGCGTATCAGGGGATCAGCAGGCAGGAGCCTTGAGTGTGCCGACCTTCCAGCGCCAGATGCGCCTGACGGGCATCGGCCAACGCGAATGTTTGCGCCTCCGGTACGTCTACCGAAATCGCGCCGCTGGCGATCAGGGAAAACAGCGCATTGCTGGCTTCCTCCAGCTCTTCTCGATTGGTGATATAGCCGAACAGCGACGGTCGCGTGACGTACAGCGAGCCTTTCTTATTCAGGATGCCCAGATCGACGCCGGTGACCGGCCCGGAGGCGTTGCCGAAACTTACCATCAATCCCCGGCGTTGCAGGCAGTCCAGCGACGCCTCCCAGGTGGCTTTCCCTACGGAGTCGTACACCACGCCGACCTTGTTGCCGTCGGTCAACGCCGCTACGCGCTGCGCGATATCTTCCTGCTGGTAGTTGATGGTCGCCCATGCGCCGGCCTTTTGCGCCAGCTCGGCTTTCTGCGCGGACCCCACCGTCCCAATCAGCCGAGCGCCCAACGCTTTGGCCCACTGGCAGGCGATTAGCCCAACGCCGCCCGCCGCTGCATGGAACAGAATGGTTTCTCCCGGCTGCACGTCGTAGGTTTTACGCAGCAGATAGTAAACCGTCAGCCCTTTCAGGAAACTGGCCGCCGCCTGTTCGAAACTGATGGCATCCGGCAGCTTCGCTACTTTATCCGCAGACACATTGTGTATCTGGCTGTAAGCGCCCAGCCCGCCCTGCGCATAGACCACGCGGTCGCCTACCCGCAGCGCCGAGACGTCGGCACCGACCTTGACCACCACGCCCGCCGCTTCGCTCCCCAGACCGGAGGGTAAGGACGGCGCGGGATACAGCCCGGAGCGGAAATAGGTGTCGATGAAGTTGACGCCGATGGCGCGGTTTTCGATCTGTACCTCGTCCCGGGCCGGTTCGGCGGGGAGATAGTCCACCAGCTCCAGCACCTCAGGTCCGCCGGGACTGCTGAATTGAATGCGCTTAGCCATATGCTCTCCAGGTTCTTTCTCAATTTAAGGGTTTACGGTGACAGCGGGTGTCATTCCCGCTTTTCAGAGATACAATGCCCCCTTCCATTCTGGTAAATCAACCCGTAAGAACGCGCTTCATGGCAGAGAAGAAAAGATCCACCAATAAATCCGCAGAACCTCGCGACCGTCAGGTCGAAGGGCTAAAGCTCCCCCCACATTCATTGGAAGCGGAACAGTCTGTGTTGGGTGGACTGATGCTCGACAACGAGCGCTGGGACAACGTAGCAGAACGCGTCGTCACCAATGACTTCTTTAATCGCGCTCATCGGCTGATTTTCAGCGAAATGCAGCGTTTGCTGGAAATGAGCAAACCCATCGACCTGATTACCCTGTCAGAGTCGCTGGAGCAGAAAGGCGAACTGGACTCCGCCGGCGGATTCGCCTATCTGGCCGAGCTGGCTAAGAACACCCCCAGCGCCGCAAACATCGGCGCCTACGCCGATATCGTGCGCGAACGCGCCGTCGTGCGTGAAATGATCGCCGTCGCCAACGAGATCGCCGACGCCGGTTACGATCCGCAGGGCCGCAGCAGCGAAGATCTGCTGGATCTGGCGGAATCCCGCGTCTTCCAAATCGCGGAAAACCGCGCCAGCAAGGACGAAGGTCCGAAAAGCATCGACCGTATTCTGGAAGACACCGTTTCCCGTATCGAACAGCTTTATCAGCGCCCGCACGACGGGGTGACCGGGGTGTCCAGCGGCTATCAGGATCTGGATAAGAAAACGGCCGGTTTGCAGAAATCCGACCTGATTATCGTGGCCGCCCGACCGTCCATGGGGAAAACCACGTTCGCCATGAACCTGTGCGAAAACGCCGCCATGACGCAGGAAAAGCCGGTGCTGATTTTCAGTCTGGAAATGCCCGGCGACCAGCTCATGATGCGTATGCTGGCGTCGCTGTCGCGCGTCGACCAGACCCGTATTCGTACCGGTCAGCTGGACGACGAGGATTGGGCGCGTATCTCCAGCACCATGGGGCTGCTGCTTGAAAAGCGCAACATGTACATCGATGACTCCTCCGGCCTGACGCCGACGGAAGTCCGTTCCCGCGCACGTCGCGTCTTCCGCGAACATGACGGCCTCAGCCTGATCATGATCGACTACCTGCAGTTAATGCGGGTGCCGTCGCTGTCGGAAAACCGTACGCTGGAAATCGCAGAAATTTCACGCTCGCTCAAAGCATTGGCGAAAGAATTGCAAGTGCCTGTTATCGCACTGTCCCAGCTTAACCGTAGTCTGGAGCAGCGCGCCGATAAACGTCCGGTCAACTCCGACCTGCGTGAGTCCGGCTCCATCGAGCAGGACGCCGACTTGATCATGTTTATCTATCGTGACGAGGTTTATCACGAGAACAGCGACCTGAAAGGCATCGCTGAAATTATTATTGGGAAACAGCGTAACGGTCCCATCGGCTCGGTACGCCTGACCTTTAACGGGCAGTGGTCGCGGTTCGATAACTACGCCGGGCCACAGTACGATGATGAATAATGCGATAAGGGAACGAGCATGCAAACGGCAACCGCCGTCATTAATCGCCGCGCTCTGCGACATAATCTGCAAGTCATCCGCCAGCGTGCGCCGAATAGCCGCCTGGTGGCCATCGTCAAAGCCAATGCCTACGGGCATGGCGCGCTGGAAACCGCCCGTACGCTGAGCGACGCCGATGCTTTCGGCGTCGCCCGCCTCAGCGAAGCTTTGGCCCTGCGCGACGCGGGTATCACCCACCCTATTTTGCTGCTGGAAGGTTTTTTCTCCGCGGAAGATCTGCCTGTGCTGGCGGCCAACGGGCTGGAAACTGCGGTCCACAGCATTGAACAGTTGGAAGCGCTGGAGCAGGCGACGCTGGAGCGTCCGTTGACGGTCTGGATGAAGCTGGATACGGGCATGCACCGTCTCGGCGTCCGTCCGGATCAGGCAGACGCTTTCTGGCAACGCCTGTCCCGTTGCCACAATGTGGTGCAGCCGGTGAACATCATGAGCCATTTCTGCCGCGCGGATGAGCCGGACGTCGACGTCACCGAGCGTCAGCTGGCGACGTTCGACGCCGTCGCGGCGGGTAAGCCGGGTGCGCAATCCATCGCCGCTTCCGGCGGCATTTTGCTGTGGCCGCAGTCGCACCGCGACCAGATTCGTCCCGGCATCATTCTCTACGGCGTCTCCCCACTCGATGGCGACAACGCCGCCCGCTGGGGATTACAGCCTGCGATGCGCCTGTTTTCCCATCTGATTGCCGTGCGCGAACATCAGTCCGGTGAGCCCGTCGGCTACGGCAGCACCTGGACCAGCCCGCGCAACACACGGCTCGGCGTCGTCGCCATGGGCTACGGAGACGGCTATCCTCGTTGCGCGAAAAGCGGTACGCCGGTGTGGATCAACGGACGCGAAGTCCCGCTGGCGGGTAGGGTATCCATGGATATGATCACGGTGGATCTGGGGCCGGACGCGCAGGATCGGGTCGGCGATGAAGTCGAGCTGTGGGGAACACATTTACCGGTCGAAAGCGTGGCCGCGATGAATGACGTCAGCGCCTATGAGCTGCTGACGCGCCTGACCTCCCGCACTCACATCGCTTATACGGATGAGCCGTTCTGAATTTCATCCATCCCGATACCGACGTAAAAAAGGCCCGCAATCACATTGCGGGCCTTTTTATCAGGTGTCTTATCATCGATAGGTTTCATGAGCAGCCAACCTTATGAAGATGTCTCACCGAAAAGATTAGTTATAGAGTTCAGCGACGCCACGGATATGGTTGCTGCTGTCCATCGTGGAGATGATGCGGAATGACTTGGCACCCGAGGCATCAGCCGCAGAGGACAGGTTAGACTGCAGGTCGCCCAGGTTTCTTGCGCTGGCGGAAACGCTACCGATGGACGCGTCAGGAGCCTGGTTGACTTCGGTCGCCGCGAAGGTGGCGAATGACGCGGTAGACAGTACAGCAGCGGCAATAACAGCATTGATGGTTTTCATAATGGTATCCTTCACATAATGGTTAAGAAGACGATGTGTGTCTTCGATGTGAATGATCATAGTCCAGTTACGACGCTGTTAAAATTGGGTTAATTTGGTGACTACGTTCAAAAAATATGAACAAAAAAAGCACCGATAGACAAAAATTTGTTCCATTTAGCTATCGATGCGATCGCGTTAAATCTGGTTAAATGACAAAATTTCAGCCTAAAACACCTGATAGTCACCCATCAGCGGCTTATCACTTCGTTACGGAAAGCCATTTCCCCATAATCTGCTGGTGCTCTCCGGTGGATTTTGTCAAGTGCAGCCATAGGTCCACATACTGTTTCCAGCTTGAGTCATCCCGCGGCAGTAAAAAGGCTTTTTCGCCATACTGCAACGGATGCTCCGGATTGACCGCACACAGCGACGGGTAGTGTTTCTGCTGGTACAACGCCTCCGAGGCTTCGGTAATCATGACGTCCGCTTTACCGTCCGCCAGCTGCTGGAAGATCGTGACGTTATCGTGCAGCATCAGCTGCGCATGAGGCAAATGAGCGTGCGCAAACGCCTCATTGGTGCCGCCGGCAGGTTCAATCAAACGCACGGACGGACGGTTGATTTGATCGATCGTCTGATACTTCGCTTTGTCTTCGCAACGCACCAGCGGGATTTTGCCATCCACGTCGATCCGGTTCGTAAAGAACGCTTTTTTCTGTCGCTCCAGCGTCACGGAAATGCCGCCAACGGCGACATCACACTGCCCTGCCAGAAAGTCAGGCATCAGCGTTTTCCAGGTCGTTTTCACCCAGGCGACCTTCACCCCGAGGCTGGCAGCCAGCGAGTGCGCCATATCGATATCGATCCCTTCGTATTCGCCGTCTTCTCGCAGCAAGCTGTAAGGCTTGTAATCTCCGGTAGTACAGACTCTCAGCACGCCCTGCTGCTGCACGCTATCCAGATGCGATGCGGCGCTTGCGGCGCCGGAAGCCAGCAACAGAGTCAGCGGGAACCATTTCTTCATTCATTTCACCCTTACTATTGACGTTGAGCGACGTCGTGCTTGCGCCGACGTGATAATTTTTCACTCTTTATGACACATCCCGACAGGCGCACCAACTGTCAGAGAGCAATCCGCTATCCTGCACTCTGAAACTCATCGTCCTTGGCATAATGCTCCAGATTTTCGCCCGAAAACCGCTCGCAGATCGCACGCCTCTCCCCGCGTTCCACCGCGTTTGACACACGTGGCCGTTCAGCCCATTCTCGCCGGGACGGCGACAGGGTTTCCGAGCGGCAAAAACCTGTTAGTCTGTAAGACCGTCTTTTGCCCGGTAAACTTCACCATGTACAACATTGATGACTTTGATCTGAAAATCCTGACGCTGCTACAGTCCAACGGCCGACTGACCAATCAGGAACTCAGCGAGCTGGTCGGGCTGTCCGCATCGCAGTGCTCGCGTCGTCGCATTGCCCTTGAACACGCACAGCTGATTTTGGGATATCACGCCCGGTTGGCGCCGGACGCGATGGGGCTGGAAACGCTGGGATTGATCGAAGTACGCCTCATCAATCACACCCCGGAATGCGTGGACAGCTTCCACCAGATGCTGGGCGAAGTGGATGCCATCATCGACGCCTACAAAACGACCGGCGACGCCGACTACCTGCTGAAAGTCGCGGTGGCGGATCTGCCCGGACTGAGCGAACTGATCAGCCATATCCTGTCGCAAAACAAGAGCGTGGCACACCTTAAAACCTCGGTGGTCCTCAATCGTCTGAAGGAAAATGGGTTGATGGCGACAACCGCCTGATTGCCCCAAACCGGGGCATAAGGCTTTATTATGGTGCATGTCGGGCGGTCATCTCACGCACCAAAGGCAAACATTACGCACATCACAACGATAAAAACCCCATTTATCGCGTGTTCCGTGCAAATTTAACCTTCTTCGATTTCAACACGTTAGCCTTAAAACTGTTTGAACATTACCCAGACCACTAAGGCCTGACGTAGGCTGGTGCGTTTTTTGCTTCCTATTCTCTATCGTTCTATCAACTAACGTACTGTTCTTATGGATAATGTCATCAACCACGACGATCTGTCGCACACCCCCATCGAGGATATGATCGCGCTCCTTATCGGTACGCTTATGGTCTCTTTTGGCGTCGTGCTGCTGCGCCAGTCCGGAGCCCTGACCGGGGGAACCGCAGGCATGGCCTTTTTGCTGCACTATGTTCTTCATCTCTCGTTCGGCGTCGCGTTCTTCCTGATCAATCTGCCGTTTTATTATCTGGCGATCCGCCGTATGGGCTGGCGTTTTACGCTCAAGACCTTCTGCGCGGTCGCGCTGGTCTCGGTGTTTTCCGACCTGCACGGACACTTCATCCATATCGACCGACTGGATCCTTTTTATGCGACGCTGTTCGGCAATGTGATTATGGGGCTGGGATTTATCGTCCTGTTCCGCCACAAAGCCAGTCTGGGCGGCGTCAATATTCTTGCGCTTTATTTACAGGATAAAAGTGGAATCAGGGCCGGCAAATTTCAAATGGTGGTGGATGTGATTATTGTGCTGGCGTCGCTGTTCGTGGTAAGCATACCCATGCTGGTTGCCTCTATCGTGGGAGCAACCATCCTGAATCTGATTATTGCCATGAATCACCGCCCAGGACGCTACGCGGTGTAACGTCTTAGGACTATGGGCAATATCACTACGCGAGATATCGACTAATCCAGGAGTATGTGACCGTGTTTCAACATGTTGACGCCTATGCGGGCGATCCCATCCTGTCGCTGATGGAGCAATTCAAACAGGACCCCCGAGCCGACAAAGTCAACCTCAGCATCGGGCTGTACTACGACGAGCACGCGGTGATCCCCCAGTTGAAAGCGGTCAGCGCCGCACAGGCTCAACTGACGGATCAGTTTAAACATGCGAGCAGCTACCTGCCGATGGAAGGGTTGGCGTCTTATCGCACCGCGATTCAACGGCTGCTGTTCGGCGATCACCACCCCGCGCTAAGCGCCGGTCGCATCGCCACAATCCAGACCGTAGGCGGCTCGGGCGCGCTGAAGGTCGGCGCCGATTTTCTGAAACGCTATTTTCCTGATTCGGAAGTCTGGGTCAGCGACCCGACCTGGGAAAACCATATCGCCATCTTCTCCGGCGCCGGTTTCCAAGTGCATACCTATCCCTACTTCGACAACGCCAGCCGGGGGGTGAACTTCCAGGGCATGCTCGACGCGCTGAAGCAGCTGCCAGCACAAAGCATCGTCCTGTTGCATCCCTGCTGCCACAACCCGACCGGCGCGGATTTGACCCACGCGCAATGGGATCAGGTCATTGAAGTATTGCTGTCGCGCAAACTGATCCCGTTCCTGGATATCGCCTATCAAGGATTTGGCGCAGGCATGGACGACGATGCCTACGCCATTCGCGCCATCGCGGGCTCCGGCTTGCCTGCGCTGGTGAGCAATTCGTTTTCGAAAATTTTCTCGCTATACAGCGAACGCGTCGGCGGGCTGTCCGTCATTTGTGAAGACCGTCAGGCCGCAGAGCGCGTACTGGGTCAGTTGAAGGCTACGGTGCGACGCAACTACTCCAGCCCGCCGAATTTCGGCGGACAGCTGGTTTCTCACGTGCTCAACGACGAAACGCTGAACGCCGAATGGCATGCCGAGGTGACGGCGATGCGGCAACGTATCTCGGAAATGCGGCAAACGTTGGTGGATGCGCTGAAGCAAGCCCTGCCCGACCGGAATTTCGACTACCTGCTGACGCAACGCGGAATGTTCAGCTACACTGGTTTTAGCCCTGAACAAGTGGATCGGCTGCGCGAGGAGTTCGGCGTTTACCTCATCGCCAGCGGTCGCGTTTGCATAGCCGGACTCAATCACAGCAACATACAAAGGGTTGCCGCGGCGTTTGCCGCCGTGCAATAGCATCGTTTGCTCATACTGCCTGCCGGCATCCAACGGCAGGCTTTTTTTTGGGCTTTTTTGGGGATTTGTTCAGACGGGACGACGGCCGCAGAAGTTCAGCGACCGCCGGAGGGACATGCAGATATCCGCCGAGGCGGATATCTGGGGCCGACGGCAGTTCGCCGCCAGCCGTGATGTTTTAGAACGACGTCCAGTCTTCAGAGCTGGCGGAAGCCGTCGCTGGCGACGCTTTTTCCTGCTTAACCGCTTTCGCTACAGGCAACGCGCTCGCCGCAGAAGCTTGTGGCTGCTGACGGCCGCTTGTGGCGACGAAGCTGTGGCTCAACTTGAAGGTGCTCACCGCATCGGTCAGCATTGTCGCCTGAGACTGCAGAGACAGCGCCGCCGAAGCGGACTCTTCCACCAGCGCGGCGTTCTGCTGCGTTGTGGAGTCAATCTGGCCGACCGCAATGTTGATCTGATTGATACCATCGCTCTGCTCGCCGCTGGCCTGAGAGATTTCGCTGATGATGTCGTTCACGTCCTGCACATGCGTGGTCAGGCTGGACATGTTGTCTTCCGCGGAGTCCACAAGCTGCATCCCTTCCTGGATCTTGCCGACGGAGTCGTCGATCAGTTCTTTGATCTCTTTCGCCGCCGTGGCACTGCGCTGCGCCAGAGAGCGAACTTCACCCGCAACCACCGCAAAGCCTCTGCCCTGTTCGCCAGCACGCGC
>NZ_CAMKXG010000154.1 GCF_946477055.1 Lonsdalea britannica
TTTAACCAACCGCAGATTGGCGTAATAAAAAATTGGCGCGATCGTCGCATCCTTATCCAGCTGCGCTTCCGCCTGCTGATAAAATGCGGCTCGTTCAGCGTCAGTTTTTGCCGCCAGCGCTTTATTCATCAATTGGTCAAACTGCGGGCTGTTATAGTGCGAGGTATTGTTACTGCTGTTGGAGACCATGCTGTTCAAAAAACCGGACGGCTCATTGTAATCGGCACACCATGCGCCCCGCGCCAGGTCGTAATTGCCCTGATGTCGATTATCCAAGAAGGTTTTCCATTCCTGATTTTCCAGTTTTACGTTGACGCCAATATTGTTTTTCCAGATTGACGCTGCCGCAATCGACATCTTCTTATGTAGATCGGAAGTGTTGTACAGGAGTGTCAAAGTCAGCGGTTTTTCCGCGCTGTAGCCGGCCTCGGCCAGTAATTTCTTCGCTTCTTCGTTACGTTTCTGCTGAGACCAGCTCGCCCACTCCGGTTTCACCACGGTCATACCGTCAATATATGGCGGGGTATAACCAAAGGCTGGGGTATCGCCCTGATTTTTTACCTTGTTGGTCAAGATGTCCTGATCGAGTCCCAGACGCAGCGCGTTACGTACTCTGACATCATTAAACGGCGCTTTCTGATTATTGATTTCAAAATAATAGGTACACAAATAAGGATCGGCGTGAACTTCGCTCGGGATCTCTTTTTTCAGTTTTTGGAACAATTCGATCGGAAGGTAGTTGTACGTCATGTCGATTTCACCGCTGCGATAGCGATTGACGTCGGTCACTTCGGAAGTGATAGGCAGGTAAACGACTTTGTTGATGACGGTATGCGCGTTGTCCCAATAATTGGGGTTTCGCTCCAGCACAAGTTTCTCATTGACCACCCACTCTTTCAGCTTGTAGGCGCCGTTACCGACCCAGTTTGCAGGCTGCGTCCATTTTTCACCGAATTTTTCGACGGCTTTTTTATATACCGGGAAGGTCGCCGGATAGACCAGCAATTTATAGAAATAAGGGACCGGCTGACTTAATGTCACCTGAAGCGTGTGATCATCTATCGCCTTGATGCCCAACGTGTCCGGGGCTTTTTTACCAGCCACCACATCGTCGATATTCACGATATGACCGAATTGCAGGAAAGAGGCATAAGGAGAGGCCGTTTTAGGATCGGTCACTCGCCGCCAGCCATACACAAAATCGTCTGCGGTAACCGGGTCGCCATTAGACCAACGGGCATCTTTACGCAGATGGAAGGTCCAGACCGTAAAATTCTGGTTATCCCAGCTTTCCGCCACGCCAGGAATGATCTTCCCGTCGGGGTCGGTGTTGACCAGCCCTTCCAACAGATCGCGCGAGACATTGGTTTCCGGTACGCCTTCGATTTTATGCGGGTCCAGCGACGCAACTTCTGCGCCGTTATTTCGCACCAGCTCCTGTTTGTCCGCCAGCTGCACACCGGGCGGGACCACGGCAGCCCAGCTCGACATCGATACTGCTGCGCTAAACATGCCCAGTGCCGCCATGACCCGCCGCGGTTGTAATTTGAGTTTTGCCATTGTTGATTGTGCTCCTTTTCGCTTTTTTTATTGCACAACGTCCACTCGCCGCGCGGCGCTTTCAGGGAACGAGTCTGATTGTCGCCGCGTGCTGGCCCTGTCATTTTCATCGTAAAGGAACACAACGTGTTCCCTAATTAATGAAATCCGGCCCATTGAGTCTCAGTCATGCGTCTACCCTAACCTCGCCATTTACAGGGAAACGCAGCATTCGCCTATCCCCTGAGAAAAAAGGCTGAAGAGAAACCGCATGGTCAGTTTAAATTAACTTACCTTTAGTAATGATTAAACGCCTAATTAAGCCGAAACTAGCAAAAGAATGACACTTCGCCAATAGAATTCACGTGCTGTTACTTAATTTTCTATTGTGAGAAAAATCTGCGGAAAATATGAACAAAGCTTTCCGTCATCACATTAAAATTATAGCGTTATATAGGTTATTTTTTATGTAAAACAGGATATCAGCCTACCATAAGAAGTTGTTATTACTGATTCACGCATTTGCTCCTACAGAGCTCAGCGTGTCACTTTTGATAATCATTCGTCAATGACTGTGGGGATAATCACAAAAAAACAGAGTGCGCGGTCTTAACCTCGCACGCTAACATCAAGATCCATGCCGTTATTTGTTTCGCTCCGCCTCAATAAACCATCAATATTTTTTATATAAAAAAACCGGCTGACGCATGGGCGACAGCCGGTAAGTCCAGTGATCGAATAATCAGATAATATAGACGGCGCTTATAATAATCCCGGGAACGTCGATCTCAGGCCGGTCACAATAAATTCGATACCGAGCGACATCAATAATAAGCCCATGATACGAGTAACGACGTTAATACCGGTCTGACCCAGCAACCGAACAATCATCGGTGCGGCACGAAATGATAGCCAGCAACAAAATGAAAACAGTGCGATGGTTAATGACAACCCAACCAAATTGGGCCAGCCGTGATACCGCGAGCTCCATACAATGGTGGAGCTGATAGCGCCGGGGCCCGCCATCAGCGGCAGCGCCAGAGGGACGACCCCAACGCTTTCGCGGTTGGCATTTTCCGTTTTTTCCTGTTTGTTCTGTTTATGCTCACCCAGCTTACCGCCAATCATCGACATCGCGATCGTCATCACCAGAATGCCTCCGGCGATACGAAATGAGTCAATAGAAATACCGAACAACCGCAGAATACCATCACCAAAAAATAAGGAGACCCAGAGAATAAGTACAACGGAAACATTCGCCGTTAAATTCGTTTTGTCTCGTTCCTTATTATCCTGATAACTGGTCATCCCTATAAATACGGGTAAAACGCCGATTGGGTTGACGAGGGCGAATAAGCCGACGAAAAATTTTATAAAGCTGGAAAAATCCAGCACAGAATGCATCACACCGCACCTCAGACAGTCTTCAGGAAGATAAGAGAATTACGGGCGCATTGTAATGAAAATAAGGCGATACGTCCCTCTCGATAATCGAATATTCATCTGTTTTTTTCTACGTAGGAGAAATAAACAGATGAATACACTTTTCAACCAAAAACGCCCACTTTTTAAAACCTCTCATTTTTGATTGGTTAAAGCTATCAATCAAAATAAGCTGAATGGAGTCAGCTCGCAAAATATCGGACTAGGATCACAAAAACACGATTGATAACCCTGTAACCTGAACGCAATCGCTAAAACGAGACCCGCAGAATAAATAGCCAAAAAAGTATTTAGCCTTGGACCCTTATAGAGGGTAGCAGAGCAGCAGCCAACAACGACACGTGTTGACCTCGGTAATGAGTATAGCGCGAGCTCTTTGAGTCAATGGGGCGCGGACAAATGCCACAGCATTGCCCCCCGTAGTACCAGCACATCGACAGATGTGACGGCCCATTAAGCGGCAACTATTGACTGAAAGAGTTTGAATAATTACAGGAGATCATTATGGCCGTAACCAATGTGGCAGAACTTAACGCTCTGGTCGAACGAGTGAAGCGCGCTCAGCGCGAGTTTGCCAGCTTCTCTCAAGAGCAGGTGGATGCCATCTTCCGTGCCGCCGCCCTGGCCGCCGCAGATGCCCGAATCCCTCTGGCGAAAATGGCCGTTGCCGAATCAGGCATGGGGATTGTCGAGGATAAAGTGATTAAAAACCATTTTGCCTCCGAATATATCTACAATGCCTACAAGGATGAAAAGACCTGCGGCGTTCTGTCCGTCGACGATACTTTCGGTACTATTACCATTGCAGAACCTATCGGTCTGATCTGCGGTATCGTTCCCACCACCAACCCGACCTCCACCGCGATTTTTAAAGCATTAATCAGTCTTAAAACCCGTAACGGCATCATCTTCTCCCCTCACCCTCGAGCCAAAGACGCTACGAATAAAGCGGCGGATATCGTGCTGCAAGCCGCTATCGCGGCGGGCGCGCCGAAAGACATCATCGGCTGGATCGATGCACCGTCCGTTGAGCTGTCTAATCAATTAATGCACCACCCGGATATCAATCTGATCCTGGCGACAGGCGGTCCCGGCATGGTGAAAGCGGCTTACAGTTCGGGTAAACCGGCTATAGGCGTCGGCGCAGGCAATACGCCGGTCGTGATTGATGAAACCGCGGATATCAAGCGCGCGGTGGCTTCCATACTCATGTCCAAAACCTTCGATAACGGCGTGATTTGCGCGTCAGAGCAGTCCGTCGTCGTCGTGGATGACGTCTATGAAGCCGTGCGTGAACGTTTCGCCTCCCACGGCGGGTATTTACTGCAAGGTCAGGAACTAACAGCCGTTCAGGGCGTCCTGTTGAAAAACGGCGCGCTGAACGCCGCGATCGTTGGTCAGGCGGCGGCCGATATCGCTAAACTGGCTGGCATCACCGTACCCGCGAATACCAAGGTGTTAATTGGTGAAGTCAGTAAAATCGACGAATCTGAACCGTTTGCACATGAAAAACTGTCTCCGACACTGGCGATGTACCGCGCGAAAGATTTTGATGATGCAGTAGTGAAAGCAGAGCAACTGGTCGCCATGGGCGGTATCGGCCATACCTCTTGCCTCTATACCGACCAGGATAATGAAAAAGCGCGCATTAATACTTTCGGCGACAAGATGAAGACCGCGCGAATCCTGATCAACACCCCGGCGTCTCAGGGCGGGATCGGTGATTTGTATAACTTCAAACTGGCGCCGTCATTGACGCTGGGCTGTGGTTCATGGGGCGGTAACTCGATTTCAGAAAACGTCGGGCCGAAACACCTGATCAACCGTAAAACGGTAGCGAAGCGAGCTGAAAATATGTTGTGGCACAAAATTCCCAAATCTATCTATTTCCGCCGGGGGTCTCTGCCGCTGGCGCTTGAAGAAGTCGCGACGGAAGGTGCCAAGCGCGCATTTATCGTGACTGACCCGTTCTTGTTCAATAATGGTTATGTTGATCAGGTCACCAGCGTGCTGAAACGCCATGGCATGGAAGTGGATGTGTTCTTCGAAGTCGAAGCCGATCCGACCCTGAGCGTCGTACGACGCGGCGTTGAAAAGATGAACGTGTTCAAACCTGATGTGATTATCGCGCTGGGCGGGGGTTCTCCGATGGATGCAGCGAAAATCATGTGGGTGCTGTATGAACATCCGGACACGCATTTCGCGGATCTGGCTCTGCGCTTCATGGATATTCGCAAACGTATCTACAAATTCCCGAAAATGGGGATCAAAGCGAAGATGGTGGCGATTACCACCACGTCTGGCACCGGTTCAGAAGTGACTCCGTTCGCCGTCGTCACCGATGATGCGACTGGTCAGAAATATCCGCTGGCAGACTATGCGTTGACGCCTGATATGGCCATCATCGATGCCAACCTGGTGATGGATATGCCGAAGTCATTGTGTGCGTTCGGCGGTCTGGATGCGGTAACACACGCGCTGGAAGCCTATGTGTCCGTATTGGCTAACGAATACTCGGACGGTCAGGCCCTGCAGGCATTGAAACTGCTGAAAGAAAACCTGCCGGCAAGCTACCACGAAGGCGGCAAGAATCCGGTGGCCCGCGAACGTGTGCATAACGCCGCCACTATCGCCGGTATCGCATTTGCTAACGCCTTCCTCGGCGTGTGCCACTCCATGGCTCATAAGTTAGGGTCAGAGTTCCACATTCCACATGGTCTGGCTAACGCCATGCTGATCTGCAACGTCATCCGTTATAACGCCAATGACGTACCGACCAAGCAGACAGCATTCAGTCAGTACGACCGCCCGCAGGCACGTCGTCGCTATGCTGAGATTGCCGATCACCTCGGCTTGAGCGCAGCAGGCGATCGGACGGCGCAAAAAATTGACAAGCTGCTGGGCTGGCTGGAGTCGCTGAAGAAAGAGCTGGGCATTCCCACGTCTATTCGCGAAGCGGGCGTTCAGGAAGCCGACTTCCTGGCAAAAGTGGATAAGCTGTCTGAGGATGCTCTGGATGACCAGTGCACCGGGGCAAACCCACGTTTCCCGCTGATTGTCGAAGTGAAGCAAATTCTGCTGGATTGTTACTATGGCCGCACGTTCTCAGAACAAGATGACGCTGCACCGGCCGTTGAACAAACGAAGGCGCCAGCTAAAAAGCGCAAAAGTGTTAAATCGTAAGTTAATTCAATACCTCCCGCTGTGATCCTTAAACCCCGTGTCATCGACGCGGGGTTTTTTATTATCCGTCAGAAAGGCGCACATAAGCCGACATCGCCTCAGGGTGATAAAAGCGTGGGATATGAAGGGGGCGACATCAGCGTCGTGTCAGGCTGAGGATGGAAGGGTTATGCGCGAGAGAAGCAATGACACGTTATTTCTTTCATCAATGATGAGATATCCCTCTCCTTCGCCTCTCCTTCGCCAATTAAGATTCTGTCGTTCTTTGTGATTATGCGGTTTATGTATGGGCGTCTTTGTTATCGTTTTAAGCGTGAATCGTTTAAACACCGAGACAGGACTTACATGCGCGATGTTACGTGATGCGCTCCTTCATTATTTGGAGTAAAAATACCACGATTTCAGGTTGAAACGGTTAGGCCAAAAGATTCATGGTGCTTATTAATATGACTTAACTGAAAAGTGTGAGCGGGATAAAATTTTCTTTATATCAATAGTTACAAAAGTAAGCATGTCGTAAGGTTAGTCAATTATCTCATCCCTTTCGCGATAAAACCGTTAACCTGCGGACTCATTTGCATTGCAAATAATATGGATAATTTAAGGGTAACGCCGTATAGCGACCTTCCGAATGAAGGATGGCAAGATGCCAACATATAATTTAGCCGTGAATAGTTCCGGTCGTAGGTTCTTTCGTTATTCAGTTTTAAATAGGCCTTCGAAATCCTCGCGATACGTCTCTCCTCAGGCTAAGAAACACGCCCATACCGCAATCTTTTCCGATGTATTGTAAATAGCCTCTCCCTGGTGACATTGAGCTTATTTATGCGCAGAACGAGTCAATGGGCTCTGGTTAGCCTTAAAATAAATTCGACCGATATCAAATACAGTGAGTGTATCTACATCACTCGTCATGATTTGGAAATGATTGTAACAATCTCACTAAACCGACTTTAGGCGAGCATCATTTACCCTATTCCCAACGAGGACGTAGCGAGTAATTGAACCTGTTAAACAGGACAAATTGCGATTAATTGTTGGCTAAACAAACCGTGGCAACAGGTCCGACCATAATTCATCCAGGAGTAGGTAACCAAATGTATTAGCAATTCTGAAAGATTTATATCGACCTACAGATACGTGATGGCTGTATTAGATTTGTTATTTTTGGCGATAATACAAATCTACCTATTGCAGAAAATAAAATAGCGCTCTATTATCTCTCGTACAGCCACTAATTAAATATATTTTGAGACTAATACAATGAGCGAAGCACTAAAGATTCTAAACAACATCCGTACCCTGCGCGCCCAGGCAAGAGAATGTAGTCTGGAAACACTGGAAGAAATGCTGGAAAAACTGGAAGTCGTGGTTAATGAACGCCGCGAAGAAGAAAGCCAAGCTCAGGCAGAAATTGAAGAACGTACTCGCAAATTGCAGCAGTACCGCGATATGTTAATTGCTGACGGTATCGATCCGAATGAACTGCTTCAGTCTTTAGGCTCTACTAAAGTTGCCGGTAAAAGTAAACGTGCTGCTCGCCCTGCTAAATACCAGTACACTGATGAAAATGGCGAAGTCAAAACCTGGACCGGCCAGGGCCGTACTCCGGCAGTGATCAAAAAGGCCATCGAAGAACAGGGTAAATCTCTGGATGACTTCCTGCTGTAATAGCATTAAATAATTAAGTCTTATGAATACCCCCTGCTCGCAGGGGGTATTTTTTTATTTAAATGATAGGGAAATTACGTTGTGCGGGATAAGGGGAAAACCCTCTGTACTTGCACAGAGGGTTAAAAATAATTAGCTATTTTCTTCCTGAACCGCTGTTTTCAACCACTGGTTGAACTCTGTACCCAGCGTTTTGTGACGCAATCCATATTCAACGAAGGCTGACATGTAACCCAGCTTATTCCCGCAGTCATGGCTGATGCCTTTGAGGTGATAAGCTTCGACGATTTCTTTGTCCATCAACATCGCGATAGCATCGGTCAACTGGATCTCATTACCTGCGCCCGGCGGCGTTTTCTTCAGGAAGTCCCAGATTTGATCTGAAAGGACATAACGGCCAACCACGGCCAAATTAGACGGCGCTTCATCCGCTTTAGGTTTTTCAACCACGCCAACCATTGGCGCGCTATCACCCGGTTCCAGCACCCTTCCCTGGCAATCCACAACGCCGTAGCTGCTGACGTCTTCGACGGGCTCAACCATAATCTGGCTGTGTCCTGTTTCTTCGAAACGTTGAAGCATTTCGCTCAGGTTGTCTTTCTTCAGGTTGCTTTCGTATTCGTCGATAATCACGTCCGGCAAAATAACCGCTACGGGTTCGTCGCCCACCAGCGGATAGGCGCACAATACTGCATGCCCCAAGCCTTTAGCGACGCCCTGACGCACCTGCATAATAGTGACATGCTCAGGACAAATAGATTTAACTTCATCCAATAACTGACGCTTGACGCGTTTTTCCAACAT
>NZ_CAMKXG010000155.1 GCF_946477055.1 Lonsdalea britannica
CGGTGCGGGAACAAGGCAGCGATCCCGTGACGGTATATGTGAGGTCGATGTGGGGCTGGGCCGAGTGGGCGTGGATCCGCATGGTGACGCGGGCGTCACGCTGGCGGGGCACATCGCCCGCTGTCCCGAGCTGCGATTCGGCGGTTTGGTCTCTCATGCCGGTCATGCCTACGGCGCGTCGGGGATTGCGCAGATCCAAACGATCGCCACCGAGGAAGCGACGCTGCTGAGTCAGCTGCAAACTCGCATTTTGCAAGACGGTGCGGTCAGCCGCTGCGTCATTTCTACGGGGGCGACGCCGACCGCGTTGGGTGCGCCGGTCGCGGCGGGGACGGATGAGATTCGACCGGGCAACTATGCGCTGCTGGATTTAACGGCGATTCGACTCGGACTGTGCCAACCGGACGATCTGGCGATGAGCGTCGTGGCGCGCGTGGTGGCGGTCAACGATCGCTATGCCATCATCGATGCCGGTTCGAAAGCGCTGACGTCCGACCGGGGGCCTCATGGGACGGGCGCCAGTCATTGGGGGATCGCCATCAGCGAGCACCTGCCGCTGGCCTACACGGTGGAGAAGCTTTCCGAAGAGCACGGTTTTATTCCGCATCAAGGCCAGCCGCCGCGTCTGGGCAGCCTGATGCGCGTCTTCCCCAATCACTCCTGCGCGGTGATGGCGCAGTTCAATCGTTGGGTGCTGCGCGGCGAGGACTATGCGGGAGAGGTGATGCCGACGGAAGGGCGGGGCTGCTTCCTGTAACGGTCGCTGGCGGCAGGAAAACGGCTGCCAGCGACCGTCGCGTCCTGCGCCAGAGCCACGGCGCGGTTACGCCGTCTCGGTCTCCGGGGCGGCGATGAATTTGCGTTCGCCTTGTTCTTTCAACCACGCCATCAGCGCTTCGCTGCTCATCGGGCGCGCGTACAGGTATCCCTGCATCAACTGAACGCCGCACCGCTTGAGATAATCATATTCATAGGCGGAATTGACGCCTTCGGCGACCATTCTCAGCGCCAGACGGTGGCTCAGATTGATGATGGCGTCGAGCACCGGCGTATCCCCGTTGGCGGATTCGATGGTGCCGATGAAGCCTTTGTCTATCTTGAGATAGTCCAGCGGGAACATTTGCAAATAGGACAGAGAGCAGTGGCCCGTCCCGAAATCGTCCACCGCGATAAGAATGCCTTCGCTCCGGAGCTGAGTCAGCTTTTGTACGACGTCCTGAGTATCGCTGATCAGACTGCGCTCTGTAAGCTCCAGCGTAATCTGTACGCGCTGAGGCTGCAGCGTTTTTGCCAGCTGGCGGATATCGTTCACAAAGTCGGGGTGATGAATATGCGCCGCGGCGACGTTGATCCCCAGCCGAAAGTCCTGCGGTAATGTCCAACTGCCGACGTCAGCGGCCAGCAGCTTAAACAGGTGATGCGTGAGCGGAATAATCAGCCCCTCGTTCTCGGCGGAGGGAATAAAGATATCGGGGCTGATGGTGCGGCCTCCCGGCCTAAACCAGCGCAGCAGCGCTTCGGCGCCGATACAGCGCTCGGTCCTCATGTCGTACAGCGGCTGGTAATGCACCGAAAACTCATTGGCCTGTATCCCTTTGCGCAGCTCATCGCGGAGCGACATCTTGCGCTTTTTCCAGGATTGCATGATGTAGATGAAGGTCAGCGACAGAAACAGCGACAGCGGCAGGAACGTCAGGAAGTCATTCAGCCAGTCTTGCTGTATCTCCTCCGGCTGCACCTCGGCGCTGACGATAATGGGATACCGGTTGGATGCGCGTTCGTGATACAGCGGCGAAATAAACGGGTGCGGGGTTTGACTCTTCTCGCCTTCCTGAATGCGAAAACCGCCGTTGAACTGCACGGCCAGCTGATAAGGGCGCGCGTTATTGATGGCGCTCATGAAGTCGATCAGGTATTGACCGTCAACGACCACAAATGCACCGTAGGTCGGCGAAAACTGGCGGGCGAAAATAATGGCGGGGCGGGTGGACACGCCACGCGTACGCGGCACCGACATGCTCCATGTTTCGGGCTGTTCCGCAGGCAGCGGATACTGGATGATTTGCGTCAGTGGGATGACCTGATCGCCGGAGACGGAGGAGCAGTACATATCCCGGCCGCTCAGCAGCCCCATCGAACGAAAATAGGCGGAGAGCGTGCCTTGCCGGATCAGATCGCTGAGTACCGATTCACAGGACTTTCCCTCTAGCGTTTCCAGTTTGGCGACCTGATTCCAGGCCATGCCGTTGATCGTTTCCGCCTGATGCAGAATCACCTGAGTCGTGGCTTCCAGATCGCGCTTCACGTCCTGTCTGGCGATGATATAGCTGAAGATAATGCCGAGGAGCAAAGGGAATACGGCGGCGGCAAGCAGTCCTGCTCTGTATTTACGAGCCTGCATGCGATTATAGACGATCAAGGAAGCCTCCATACTACAGATGGTTCAGAACATTATTGCTGGTTTGAAAAGAGTGGGGGAACAGCGAGATGCGGTTCTAGACCAGACGCATTATGCCAGAAATCTTTATGCGACAAGTGTAGCACTCGCCCGTCCCGGCGCGGGAAAAAGTTGTTGGGGGCCATGAGGGAAAATGACCTGCCGCGCGGAGCGACAGGTCGGGGGGAGACTACCGGCTACTGCGCCGGAAAAAACGACGCTATTTCACGTCCGCGTAAGGCGTCATCGGCTGGATCGGCATATCCATATCGCCTTGCCAGCCCGCTTCCGAATAGCGCATGTAGAGCAGGGCATGGCTGGGCGTATAGTCCTTGGCTTTCTGGATATCGACGCCGAGGCCCAGCGTCCAATGCGCCGTCAAACGTCGTTCCACCTGCGCCTGCAAGGTGTAGCCGATCCCCTGACTGCTGCCGTTGGCCGAGGCCTGATCGCTGTTAAAACCGGGGTAGACGGGATAACGCCGCTGCCCGGCGGTTTTCGAACGCGACCACGAGACCGAGCCGCCCAGATCCAGCGACCAGTTATCCATACGCTGCCGATAAGTGATTGGCACCCCGAGCGAGAGGTAGCGCTGCGGGCTGTAATAGCCGCCCTGACCATAGGTGTAGCCGCTGAGATCCTTCTGGTAGCGCCAAAACATGCTGTTAAAACCCACGGTCGCGCGGCGATGATCTTCGTTGATCAGCTTGTAGTAATACCCGCCCATCAGACGCTGGCGCTGGTTGTCCGCGACGTTTTTACCGTCAATGCGATGAGCGCTGATGTCGCCCCACAGGCCGTGATCGCCGCCGTGATCGTAGCTTAGACCGACCGCGCCGCCTGTCGCCACGACGCCGCCCCAGGTATTGCTATTGCCGCCGCCCGGGTTCCGCGCGCCCGCAAACGCCAGCAGCGAGCTGGAGATAGGACGGCGCGAGGCGGTGAGCGTCACGCCCACATCGTGAATGTCGGTTTTATGGCTGATTCCGCCGACCCAGTTCAAGACGCGAAAGCCTATCGGCGTCGTTCCCAGATCGGCCGACCAGTCCTGATTGCGCCAGCCCGCCCCCAGCGCGACGCCCTCCGCGCGTTGCGTGTGATCGCGGCTGCAACCTGAGTCCGCGCAGGTGCCGAACAGGCTGGTGTGCGTGCCATTCGTGGTGCTGAACTGGCCCGCGGAGACGGCAACATGGTCAACGCGCAGGAATCCTCGTCCGTCCGCGATCGGCGTTTCGCCCTGCAACATGGTGGTGTGCGCGGTGAAGTCAGATTGACCGCCGGTTCCCTTGTTGCGGGAGTAATCCTGCGCTATCGAGAGCGTGGTGTCCTGCTGGCGGTAGAGCGACGCGGCGTCGGCGCGCACCGAACGCTGTAGCCAGCTGTCTTCCGGGCGCAGACGAGTCAAGGCGGTAAAGGCGGTGTTATCGCGCGGCGGCGTCGGGGTGATACCGCTGTCGACCATCGCCTGACGGTAGTCCTCCAGCGCCTCGTCGGGATGTCCCTGCTGGCGGGCAAGGCTGGCGGCGTCGCGATAAATCCGTGCGGCATCCGGAGAAGGCGGCGTCTGCGCGGCGCGGTGTTTCAGCTGTGCGAACAGCGCGTCGGCCCGCTGCGGTTCACCCAGCTGCCACCAAAGATTAGCGGTGCGTCTGCCCTGATCCAGCGAGGGTTCGACGGGGCCTGACGACAGCGTATTCAGCGTCGTTTGCGCCTCATGCTGACGGCCCTGCGCGGCGAGCGCTTCAGCCTGACCGATGCGTGCATCACCGTTCAACGGGTCGCGCGTCAGCACGTGCTGATAGCCAGCCAGCGCCGTATCTGCCTCTCCCCGTTCCAGCGCCCAGTCGGCCAGAACGATACTGCGACGCGGCGTGTCCGGCAGCGTGTGCAGCAGTTCGTACGCCTGCGCGTCCAGCCCGGCGGCGTGCAGCGCATAGGCGCGGGTGTAGACGTCCTCTTGCTGCAACCGCGTCATCAGATCCTGCAAACTTTGCTCGCGGCGTGCTTCCGGCACGCTGTTCAACAGCGCCAGCGCGCGATGAGCCCGATCGCTGCCGGACAAATAGAGGCTGTAAGCATAGAGTCGCGTCGCCTCGTGCGGCTGTTGGCGCGACATCGCCTCCATCTCGCGGTCAGCTTCCTCCGGTTGCCCGGCGGCGCGCAGCGCGGTGGCGAGCCGATAGTGCAACCAGACATCCTCCGGCGCGAAGCTGACGGCCTCACGGTACTTCTCGACCGCCAGCGCCCAGCGAGACTGAGCGGCCAGCCGGTCGGCATCCGCCCGCAGCGTATCGCTGCGCAGCGCGTTGAGCGTGGCGAACAGGGCGCGTTTCTGCGCGGGCGTTAGCCCGTTCTCGATAAACGCCAGCGCCTTCTGCGGCGACTCCTGCTGGTAGAGCGTCACCAGCCGCCGTGCCGCCGTGGCGTTGCTGTCCATCTGCAGCGCCTGCCGATACAGCTGTTCCGCCGCGAGAGGGTGATGACGCGCCAGCGCGACGTCGCCAAGGCCGATGACCGCATCGCTGCCGCTGTCGTCCAGCGAGCGCGCCTGTCGGTACTGGCGCTCGGCCGTGTCGAGATCCTGCGCGGCGAGCGCGTTGTCCCCGCCGTCGACGGCCAGCCAGTAGCGGGTAGATTCCAGCAGACTCTGCCATTTGGCGACCTTAAGACTGGCTTCGTCGGCCTGGATAGCCTGCTCAAAATAGCGCACCGCCGCGGTGCGCTGATTGCTGCGCGCCAGCGCTTGGCCCATCGCTCCCAGCACTTCGGCATCGTTGGGATTGGCGCGCAGCGCTTTTTGCAGCGCGGGGATAGCCGTCGCGCCTTCGCCTCGCGCGACCCGGTTCAGGCTGGCGGCGCGTTGTTGAAACACCGGATCGGCCAACAGTCTCTGCTGGCGATCCAGCTCCTGTCGCCCGTTTTGATACTCATCCCCGGAGGGGAACGTCGTCAGGTATTCACGGAGCTGCGCCACGCTGTCGTCGGTAATCGGCTGAGCCTTGATGTATTTGAGCCACAGTTCGGCGGCGTCATCGCGCCCGCGGGCATCGTCGGCTAGCGCGCGGATCGTGGCGACGGCCTGTGGCACATCGTCCTGAGAGAACAGCATCCGCGCAATCTGCATCCTGACGCTGACGCTGCCGGGATAGAGGCGATCCAGCGCCTGCAGCTGTTTTAGCGCCAGCGGTTCCTGACCGGGAATGCGTGCGACCAGCCGCCAGTATTCGTAGGAGGTATCCACGGTGGGATAGACGCCGTGAAACAGCGCGTCGTAGGCCGCGCGCGCCTCGACCAGCCGACCCGAAGCCGCCAGCAGGCGGGCTTCTTGCCACTGCTGCCGACCTTCCGCCGTAGCCAGCATCATGCTGACCGTGGACTCACGGGCGGCCGCGGAGTTCGGCGCCTCGGCGTTCAGCCGGTCCATATAGCTTTGGGCTTTGGTTCTGTCGCTCTGCATCAGCGCGTGGCGCAACAGAGCGGCGAGGACGTCCGGGTTATCGGGCGCGATATTTTCCAGACGATAAAGCGACTGTTTCACCAGTTCGAGCTGGTGGGTGGTTTCCCCCATTCGAACCTGTTGCAGCAGCCAGTTGACGGGGGAAATACCGCGCTGGCTGTCTGCAACGGGCGCGGCGACGGCATAGACGGCGGGCGCCACAGGTAGTCCAGCGAGGGCAGGCAGCATGAATCGCAGCCAGTTTATTTTGATGTTACGCATGTTTCTTTCCAGGCGGGGATGACATCGCCGTGCGGCGAAAAGCGGAAAAAATGGCTGTCCCAACCGGTGCCGAACAGGATCAGTACGGTGCGATAATAGGCCTCTTCGCTAAAAGGGGTATTCCACACGCGCTGGCGTTGGTCGGACAGGGCGGGAGAGTGCTGGAGCAGCGGCAGCAGCGCGGCGGAAAAGCCGACGTTGCCGAGCGGCTCGCCCTCTGCGTGACTGACATTAATGCGCTCCGGCGGCGCGCCGTGGGTTTCCACATAGCGAGCCATCGGCATAAACGCCTGCGACAGCGACGCCTTGTCCGGATCGCCGTCGTCCAGCATACCGGCCCACAGGTACGTCCGAATGGCGTTATAGCTGCCGATTGGCCCTTTGGCTTCATCGAAATGCCACCCTGTTCCCGACGTCCATACGATCCAGTCCGGGGAAAATCCCCTAGGCGCGGTAGCGATCAAGAGCGTGATCGCCGTGCGATGCAGGCGAGACCAGAGGCTGGATTGTTCTGCGAAGCTGGCCAGCAGCGGCGGCGGCAGATAGCTGGGATTGACCGTCCAGCGGGTCTGCGACGCAAAGCCGTTTTTGCCGGGCAATAGCACGGGGCCGACCTCGGGAATCTCGGCCGTCTCCTCCCGGGCGATGCGTTGGAGCAGCAGGGTGCCCATGACCTGATAAGTACGGCTTTGCCACAGCTTCCCGGCCTGCAACAGCGAGTAGGCGATCCACAGATCGGCATCGGCGGCGGAGTTATCGTCCAGCAGCGTCTGGCGACCGGTGGCGGCATCGCGTCCCCAGAGCCAACCGGGCAGGTGCAGCGTCAGATCGCCGTTCGCCAGGTGGGTTTCCGTCCAGTTCAGTATGCGGTCAAAACGCTCGCGGTCATTCGCCGCCAGGGCGAAAAACAGCGCGTAGCTTTGTCCTTCGGAGGTCGTAATCGGGTCGCCGTCGTGGGGATCGATGACCTGACCCTCGGCGCTGATATAGGCCTGCCGGAACTGTTCCCACAGCGGCCAGCGGCATTCCGCCGTTGCGACGCTGCTAAACAGCAGCGCCAGCAAACCACAGCAGGAAACGGTCAGTCGTCTCACAGAGACGCGTCCTCGTCGTCCAAACGACGCTGGCTGATATGGCGCATCAGTCGCCAGGTCATTAATGCCAACAGGATGACCATGAAGACGGCGAGAGAGGCCAGCCAGACGGGATGCGAGGACATCGCGCTCCAGATGCTTTCCCACCACGGCAGATAACCCACGAACCAGGTATCGCCGACCCGGAGGCTATTGACGCCGGACTCGCGAATGATCGAGACGGCGCCGAAGATGGCGGCGCGTTTGCCGGTATCGTTCATCGCGTCATTCAGCAGCTCGTAGGCGCGCGGGGTATCGGCCAGCAGCGCGACGACGCTACGCTGGTCATGGTAGGGAGACTGGAAGCTGACAATTGCCGCCATCGGTCCTTCCGACAGGATCGTGGTCTGGCTTTCCGCCTTACGGTCGGAGGCGGTGACCGGCGTATCCAGCGCCATTTGACGCAGCGGTTTTTTCACCCAGCTTTTGGTGGTATCCACCAGCAGATTCACGTCGTGACCTTCGCGCAGATTATCGGGCAGACCGCCGATCATCAGCAGATCCACGTCCTGATTTTCCGCCTGCTCCCAGTCGTCAGCAATGCGAACGTTGAGGGCCGGGAAGCCGGTCTGGGCGCCGATATTGCCCATCACGTTGAGCAGCGTGCTGATTTGCGCTGGCTGCGGATGCGCGTTCACCAGCAGCAGCGTCTGCGACAGGTCCGCATGACGGCTGAACGGGAAGCCCGCGTTGGCGAAGGCGCGCAGCGACGGCATTTCCAGATAGTGGCGGTAGCCGGAGAAGTCGACGGTCGAGTCGCCGTCGATCACCACATGGTTGGCGACCGGCATCACGGTTTCGCACTGTTCATCATGGATGCTGCCGATCTGGCGCGCGGCGTAGTCGAAGTCGAAGCGCAGCTGGTTCGCCGCGCCCAGGCGCAGCGCGGGCAGCGTCACCGCCGATTTAGTATCCTGCTGTCCCTGGATCAGCGGGACGTGCAGTAGCCACTGGCCGCTGCTGTTTTTCGTCGTCAACGGCACGTCCTGTACGAACTGATTGTTCAGGTTCACCGCCAGACGAGAACCGTCGTTCTGGCGCGGCGAGGTGTAACGATACATGACGTTCATGTCGATGCTGCGTTCGCGTACCAGATACAGATCCGGCGGCAGTCTCAGCAGCACGGAGATCGGCGAAGGCTGTAACCCATCCGATTGGAACTGCGCGTCATACTGCTGCAGCTCGGAGAAACGGGTCGGGCGGTCGGTATGCGCCCAGTTCGGCGCGTCGTAAGGAAGACGCGGCGCTAACTGACGCACGTTGTCGATAGTGGACGACTGACCGCGCAGCAGGACATCGCCCTGTGCGATCCCCTGAACGGCGGTGATCAGATCGG
>NZ_CAMKXG010000156.1 GCF_946477055.1 Lonsdalea britannica
CCGTTGCCCAGATTGGCGCTGTAGAACGTATTGTTGCTGTTGGCCTGCGGCACCCACGCGGTGGCGAAATACTGCTGCAGCATGGCGACCCAGCCGCCCTGCGTCGCGATGTTCAGCGGCTCTTTCATATCGCTGAAGCTGTATTTTTTGTATTTCTCGTCGCTGGAAGAGAACGCGGCGCCGCGATAGGTGTGAAGCGCGAAGTTGCTGCTTCCGGTATCGCGGTGTGAAGGCAGATCGATGGACTGCTTCAACTGGCCGAACAGCGTCAGCTCAAGCGGTTGAGTGCTGGCGTTATTGACGCCGTATTCAACGCCCAGGGCATAGTCGCCGCGTTTCAGTACGAACGTTTTGGTGAAGGTCGCACCGTTGGCGTCGGTATAGGTCAGCGGAATGCGGATGTCGCTCTGACCGTCGGTCAGTTCGAAGTGATCCTGAGTGGTTTGATACAGAGGACGCGCACCGTTCGCCGGGTTGTCCGGACCGTTTTTACCGGTCAGACCGCTCTGCGCCTGATAGACGAAGGCCGGCGTCGTTTCCAGCAGCAGGAAAGGCTCGGTGGAGCCCAGCGTTGCCGGGTAAGACAGCAGGTTGGCCTGCTCGATGTCGCCGCCGCGAGTGTTGATCGTCAGGGACAGTACGTCGGTCTTCACCGTAATCAGTTTACCCTGACCACTGGCGGGGACGCCCTGGTTGGCGGCATCGCCGACTGCATTATTCGTAGACTGTTGCGTGGTCTGTGTCGTGGCTGGCGGATTGTTGTCCGTTTCCCAGGCCTGCCAGATCATGAACGTTACGAATAGCAGAGCGATGAGAAGAAGATTGCGTTGCGAATCCATCGTTAATGTTCTCTGTTATTGTCGGTTTTTGGCGGTACGGGATCATCACCACCAGGGTTCAAAGGGTGGCATTTTAATACGCGTTTCAGCGCCAACCAACAGCCTTTTATCATGCCGAACCTGCGTATTGCCTCAATGCCATATTGGGAACACGTCGGGTGGAAACGACAGTGCGGTCCCAGCAGTGGACTGATAAAGCGCTGATATCCGCGTATCAACCCGATCAGCAGGCGGGAGCCAATCGACAGTGCCGACGCCATAATTTTTCCAACGCTTCCGTCAGCGCACGGTTATCCAGATCGGCCACGCCTTTTTTCGCGATGATGATAAAGTCCATGGCAGGCAACTGGTGCTGATGCAGGCGGAAACTTTCGCGCGTCAGACGTTTGATGCGGTTGCGTTCATGAGCCCGTTTAACATGCTTTTTGGCGACGGTAAGACCGATGCGGGGATGCCCCAGCGTATTCAGGCGGCCGAGAATGGTGATTTGCGGCGTGCCAGCCCGTTGAGGTTGCTGGAAGACGAAAGAGAAATGGCTGGGAGTTAACAAACGTAACTCCCTGGGAAAAGCGAGCTTAACCACTCGGTGGGTTAGCTTTTATTACTTAGAAACGGACAGACGAGCACGGCCTTTCGCACGACGGCGGGCCAGAACCAGACGACCATTTTTGGTGGCCATACGAGCACGGAAACCGTGGCTACGGTTACGCTTCAGTACGGACGGTTGGAAAGTGCGTTTCATGGCGATTTCTACCTAAACTTGATTAAAACTTCATAGTTAACGCGTTTGGCTACTCGGCGTGAAGAAAATGACCGACGCCTCAATCGCATATACATATATATAAAAAGAGGCGGGATTGTAATAATTGTACAGTCCCGAGTCAATTAACATCCGCGCTTCACCCACCCAATATTTCCCGCTTGAGGAAACATCACCTGTCTAACCGAGCACAGCGTGCAGGCGCCACGCGCAGGGCGGGAATTATACGTACTCCATGATAAAGCGCAAGGATCGAGCACAGATCCTGGTAAGAAGATCATGATCCCCCTCACCGCCAATGGCGAAAAATCCGGCTATCCTTATAGACGCCTTGGGGCAGCCCGCCGGGTGTGGGTAACCTTATCATGACCTCCATTCGTCTGCGTCCAGGCAGGTAGGGGGAATAAGAATAGCCTGTGGATAAAAAGGATCAAAACTGTGCAGAAGGGGAAGATCTCTGCGGTCGTTTAGGTTATGATCCGCCGTCCCGCTAGCGATCCTCCGTCGGGATCGTCACGGTAAGCCGCATCAATGCGCGGCGCACGCTGGCTCTTCATATCCGGGGAGCGGGTGCCAAAAATCATGAGTTACATAACTAACGATTCTGTTTCTTTTCTTTGTTTTATCTTGTTCGAGTGGAGTCCGCCGTGTCACTTTCGCTTTGGCAGCAGTGTCTTGCCCGTTTGCAGGATGAATTACCTGCCACAGAATTCAGTATGTGGATACGCCCATTGCAGGCGGAACTGAGTGACAACACTCTGGCGCTTTACGCCCCTAATCGCTTTGTGCTGGATTGGGTGCGTGATAAATACCTTAATAATATCAATGGACTGCTGAATGATTTCTGCGGTCTGGATGCTCCGCTGCTGCGTTTTGAAGTGGGCAGCAAACCGGCTATGGCAACGGTCGCTCCGGCGGGCAACGCTGCCACTACGATGATCCCGGCGGCTGCGCCGCAGGCTCGTCCGGTTTCTTCTCCTGTTCGTCCGAGCTGGGATGCGCCGTCTCTGCATGCCGAGCACACCTATCGCTCCAACGTGAACCCGAAACATACTTTCGATAATTTCGTCGAAGGTAAATCCAACCAGCTGGCGCGCGCTGCTGCGCGGCAGGTGGCGGATAATCCGGGTGGTGCCTACAACCCGCTATTTCTGTATGGCGGCACCGGTCTGGGTAAAACGCACTTATTACATGCGGTTGGAAACGGCATTATGGCCCGCAAGGCCAACGCCAAAGTGGTGTACATGCACTCGGAGCGTTTTGTGCAGGATATGGTGAAAGCCCTGCAGAACAATGCCATTGAAGAGTTCAAACGGTACTACCGCTCCGTCGATGCGCTGCTGATCGATGATATTCAGTTTTTTGCCAACAAAGAGCGTTCTCAGGAAGAGTTTTTCCATACGTTCAACGCGTTGCTGGAAGGCAATCAGCAGATTATTTTGACCTCGGACCGCTATCCGAAAGAGATCAACGGCGTGGAAGATCGCCTGAAGTCCCGTTTTGGCTGGGGTCTGACGGTTGCGATCGAACCGCCCGAGCTGGAAACCCGCGTGGCGATTCTGATGAAAAAGGCGGACGAGAACGATATCCGTCTGCCCGGCGAAGTGGCCTTCTTTATTGCCAAGCGCTTACGTTCCAACGTGCGTGAGTTGGAAGGGGCGCTGAACCGCGTCATTGCCAACGCCAACTTCACCGGACGCTCCATCACGATTGATTTTGTGCGTGAAGCGCTGCGCGACCTGCTGGCGTTGCAGGAAAAACTGGTCACCATCGACAACATTCAGAAGACCGTAGCGGAATATTATAAAATCAAAGTCGCCGATCTGTTGTCCAAACGTCGTTCGCGATCGGTGGCTCGCCCACGTCAGATGGCGATGGCGCTGGCGAAAGAATTGACGAATCACAGCCTGCCGGAAATCGGTGATGCTTTTGGCGGTCGAGACCACACCACCGTGCTGCACGCCTGTCGAAAGATTGAGCAGCTGCGCGAGGAAAGTCACGACATTAAAGAAGATTTTTCCAATTTAATCAGAACATTATCTTCCTAATATCATGAAATTTATTATTGAACGCGAGCATCTGTTAAAACCCCTACAGCAGGTTAGCAGTCCCTTGGGAGGCCGGCCGACGTTGCCGATCCTGGGCAACCTATTATTGCAGGTCAGTGAAGGTCGGCTATCGCTGACCGGCACCGATCTGGAAATGGAAATGGTAGCGCACGTAGCGCTGACCCAGCCCCACGAGGCGGGCGCGACCACCGTTCCGGCGCGCAAGCTGTTCGACATCTGTCGCGGTTTGCCGGACGGCGCGGAAATCACCATCATGCTGGACGGCGATCGTATGTTGGTACGCTCCGGGCGCAGCCGCTTTTCGCTGTCTACGCTGCCAGCGGAAGATTTTCCCAACCTGGATGACTGGCAGAGCGAGGTGGAGTTTTCTCTGCCGCAGGCCACATTAAAGCGCCTGATTGAAGCGACCCAGTTCTCCATGGCGCATCAGGACGTACGCTATTACCTCAACGGCATGCTGTTCGAGACCGAAGGGGAAGAGCTGCGCACCGTATCGACCGACGGCCACCGTCTAGCGGTCTGTTCAATGCCGGTCGGTCAGGAACTGCCGTCCCATTCGGTGATCGTCCCGCGTAAAGGCGTGATGGAGCTGGTGCGTTTGCTGGACGGCGGCGATACGCCGCTGCAATTGCAGATCGGCAGCAACAACATCCGCGCGCATGTAGGCGATTTCATCTTCACCTCCAAGCTGGTTGATGGCCGTTTCCCGGATTATCGACGCGTATTACCGAAGAATCCCGACAAAACGCTCGAAGCCAGCTGCGACCTGCTCAAGCAGGCGTTCTCCCGTGCGGCGATCCTCTCCAACGAGAAATTCCGCGGCGTTCGGCTGTATCTGAACAAAGATCAGCTGAAAATTACGGCGAATAACCCGGAGCAGGAAGAGGCCGAGGAAATTCTGGACGTCGAGTACGGCGGTACGGAAATGGAGATTGGTTTTAACGTCAGCTACGTGCTGGATGTGCTGAATGCACTGAAGTGCGAAGACGTGCGTATGCTGCTGATCGACTCCGTATCCAGCGTGCAGATCGAAGATAGCGCCAGCCCGGCCGCAGCGTATGTCGTCATGCCGATGCGTTTGTAGTTGCGTGAAAGGTGGGAAAACGGCCTGGCGCCGTTTTTAGATATGCCAGTATGTCGGGCGTCACCGGTTTGCGAAACGCAAACGGAGGTGTCCGGCATCCGGCTGAAAGGCAGCGACGCTGAATGGTTGTAAAATGGCACTGACCCGTCTTCTCATCCGCGATTTTCGCAATATTGAATCTGCCGATCTGGCGTTGATCCCCGGTTTCAATTTTCTGGTCGGCGCCAACGGCAGCGGCAAGACCAGCGTGCTTGAAGCGATTTACACGCTGGGCCACGGCCGCGCGTTCCGCAGTATTCAGGCGGGACGGGTGATTCGTCACGAACAGCCTGAATTTGTGCTGCACGGCAGAATTGATGGCCGTGAGCGGGAACGCTCCGTCGGACTGAGCAAGAACCGTCAGGGCGATAGCAAGGTTCGTATCGATGGCAGCGATGGCCATCGAGTCGCTGAACTGGCGCAACTGTTGCCGATTCAGCTCATTACCCCGGAAGGATTTACCCTTCTCAACGGCGGCCCGAAGTTTCGTCGGGCCTTTCTGGACTGGGGCTGCTTTCATCACGAGCCCGGTTTTTTCCACGCCTGGAACAATCTGAAACGTCTGTTGCGTCAGCGCAATGCAGCGCTGCGCCAAACCAGTCACTATGGGCAGATGCGGGCGTGGGATCAGGAATTAGTACCGCTGGCGGAGCAGATAAGCCAATGGCGAGCGGCCTACAGCGCCGCCATTGTGGACGATATCGGAGCCACCTGCGGCCAGTTTTTACCGGAGTTTTCCCTGAGCTTTTCCTTCCAGCGCGGCTGGGATCGGGAAAGTGATTACGCAGAGCTGCTGGAGCGCCATTTCGAGCGTGACAGAATGCTGGGCTATACCGCCTTAGGCCCGCACAAGGCGGATTTCCGCATTCGTGCGGGCGGCGTCGCGGTAGAGGATATGTTGTCGCGCGGTCAGTTAAAGCTGTTGATGTGCGCTCTACGATTGGCGCAGGGTGAGTTTCTCACCCGCAACAGCGGACTCAAGTGCGTCTACCTCATCGACGACTTCGCCTCGGAGCTGGATAGCACCCGACGACGCCTACTGGCGGAACGGCTGAAAGCCACGCAGGCACAGGTCTTCGTCAGCGCGATCAGCGCTGAACAGATAGGCGATATGGTCGGCGAAAATGGCAAGATGTTCAGCGTAGAACAGGGTAAAATAACCGTTCAATCACAGGACTAAAATGAGCGAGAAACGTTGATGTCGAATTCTTATGACTCCTCAAGTATCAAGGTATTAAAAGGGCTGGATGCAGTTCGTAAGCGCCCGGGTATGTATATCGGCGATACGGATGACGGAACCGGTCTGCATCATATGGTATTCGAGGTGGTGGACAACGCTATCGACGAAGCGCTCGCTGGCTACTGTAAAGACATTATCGTCACCATCCATAGCGACAACTCCGTGTCGGTACAGGATGATGGCCGTGGGATCCCAACCGGTCTTCACGAAGAAGAAGGCGTGTCAGCCGCTGAAGTCATCATGACGGTGCTGCATGCTGGCGGTAAATTTGATGATAACTCCTACAAAGTCTCCGGCGGTTTGCACGGCGTAGGCGTTTCCGTGGTCAACGCCCTGTCGGAAAAACTGGAGCTGACCATTCGCCGCGAAGGCAAAATTCACAAGCAGACTTACAACCACGGTGTGCCGTTTGCGCCGCTGAACGTGGTGGGTGAAGCTGAACAGACTGGGACCACGGTCCGTTTCTGGCCGAGCACCGAAACCTTCACCAACGTGCTGGAATTCGAATATGACATTCTGGCCAAGCGTCTGCGCGAGCTGTCGTTCCTTAACTCCGGCGTTTCCATCCGTCTGCGCGACGAACGTGAAAAAGATAAGTCTGATCACTTCCACTACGATGGCGGCATCAAAGCGTTTGTCGATTACCTGAACCGCAATAAAACGCCGATCCACCCGAACGTGTTCTATTTCTCCACGATGAAAGACGATATCGGGGTGGAAGTTGCGCTGCAGTGGAACGACGGTTTCCAGGAAAACATCTACTGCTTCACCAACAACATTCCGCAGCGTGACGGCGGTACGCATCTGGCTGGCTTCCGCGCCGCCATGACTCGTACGCTGAACACCTACATGGATAAAGAAGGCTACAGCAAGAAAGCCAAAATCAGCGCGACCGGCGATGACGCCCGTGAAGGCCTGATTGCTGTGGTATCGGTGAAAGTGCCCGATCCGAAATTCTCTTCCCAGACCAAAGACAAGCTGGTGTCGTCTGAAGTGAAGACCGCGGTCGAATCGCTGATGAACGAAAAACTGGTGGATTATCTGATGGAAAATCCGTCAGACGCCAAAATCGTGGTCGGCAAAATCATCGACGCTGCGCGCGCTCGTGAGGCCGCTCGTCGCGCCCGCGATATGACGCGACGCAAAGGCGCGCTCGACCTGGCCGGTCTGCCGGGCAAGCTGGCGGATTGTCAGGAACGCGATCCGGCGCTGTCCGAACTGTACTTGGTGGAAGGGGACTCCGCGGGCGGCTCTGCGAAGCAGGGGCGTAACCGCAGGAACCAGGCGATTCTGCCGCTGAAGGGTAAAATCCTGAACGTGGAGAAGGCGCGTTTCGACAAAATGCTGTCGTCGCAGGAAGTCGCCACGCTGATTACGGCGCTGGGTTGCGGCATTGGCCGCGATGAATACAACCCGGATAAGCTGCGCTATCACAGCATCATCATCATGACCGATGCCGACGTCGACGGTTCGCACATCCGTACGCTGCTGTTGACGTTCTTCTATCGTCAGATGCCGGAAATCATTGAGCGCGGCCATGTGTATATCGCTCAGCCGCCGCTGTATAAGGTGAAGAAAGGGAAGCAGGAGCAGTACATCAAGGATGACGAAGCGATGGATCAGTACCAGATCGCTTTGGCATTGGATGGCGCGACGCTGCATACCAACGCGCATGCGCCGGCAATGGCAGGCGAGCCGCTGGAAAGACTGGTCGCCGAGCATTACGCCGTGCAGAAAATGATTGGTCGTATGGAGCGCCGCTACCCGCGTCCGCTGCTGAACGCGCTGATCTACCAGCCGTCTCTGACCGAAGCCACGCTGTCTGACCGCGAGCAGGTACAGCGCTGGATGGAAACGCTGGTGACGTTGCTGACCGAGCAGGAAAAACATGGCAGCACCTACAGCTTCGTGATCCACGATACGGAAGAAGGTCACCACGAGCCGAAACTGCGTGTGCGCACCCACGGTGTCGATACTGACTATCCGCTGGATACCGCGTTTGTGACGGGCAACGAATACCGCAAAATTAATCTGCTGGGCGAAAAACTGCGCGGCCTGATTGAGGAAGACGCTTTTGTTGAACGTGGTGAGCGCAAGCTGCCTATCGTCAGCTTCGAGCAGGCGCTCGAGTGGCTGGTGAAAGAATCCCGCCGCGGTCTGGCGGTTCAGCGTTATAAAGGTCTGGGTGAAATGAACCCGGAACAGCTTTGGGAAACCACGATGGATCCGGAAGGTCGCCGCATGTTGCGCGTTACCGTGAAGGATGCGATCACGGCCGATGAGTTGTTCACCACGCTGATGGGGGATGCCGTTGAACCCCGTCGCGCCTTTATCGAAGAAAACGCCCTGAAAGCGGCGAACATCGATATCTGATAGCGCTCAGACGCGATTAATCTGTAAACGAAAAAAGCTTCGCCTTGTGCGAAGCTTTTTTATGGGGTTGTCCTAAACTACCTCTACCTCTACCTCTACCTCCCCCGATACGCCATTCACAAAATACACTTCATCGAGAAGAGGACGGTTAGCCTGACAACTCGATATGATCCGCAACACCTCCTCGCTATTTCATTACGTCTCTTGCAATACACGC
>NZ_CAMKXG010000157.1 GCF_946477055.1 Lonsdalea britannica
TCAAGTGGTTTAGGTTTGAAGACGTAATCGCGGAAGCGGTAAAAGTCGCCCGCGAAGGTAAAGCTCGGCTCGCGCCAGATGCCCCGCAGGCAGCGGATAAACTCTTCCGAGCGCAGGTAGCGTTCCTCGTGATCCAACCACGGTTCGCCGATGGCTTTGAACTCGCCGCGAAACCAGCCGCTCACGATGTTGACGGCGATACGCGGGCCGTAAATCTGGCTGATAGTGGCGATTTGCTTCGCCGCCAGCGCGGGATTCCACGGACCGGGAAGCAAAGCGGCGATCACCTTCAGACGCTCCGTGGCGGCCAGCAGATCCTGCGAAAAAGTGACCGATTCATGCTGGTTGTCGGCGCCGTAACCCGCAGTGAACCGAATTTGCGTCAGGGCGTAATCAAAACCGGCGCGCTCGGCGATCTGCGCCAACTTGCGGTTGTAGTGATGATCCCACTGCGTGCGCTGCGGTATTTTGCTGACGACCAGTCCGCCGGAGACATTCGGCACCCAGTAGGCAAACTGGATGGGACGGCGAGTTTCCTGATGAGGCATTGCGATCTCCCGTGATTAGCTGGCGCTGACCTGTTTGACCGGTCGGCGGTCGCCGCCGATAGTTTCACCGAAGGGACCGGTATTGACGGCACGCGACGGCTGGCGGGACGACGGCGCCAACGGCAGTAGCGGCATCACCAGCTCGGCGAAGCGATGGGCCTCCTCCAGATGGGGATAGCCGGAAAGAATGAAGTTTTCGATGCCCAGCGCCTGATACTCACGCAGGCGATCCGCCACCTGCTGCGGGCTGCCCACCAGCGCCGTACCCGCGCCGCCGCGCACCAGACCGACGCCCGCCCACAGGTTCGGGCCAATCCGCAGAGATTCCCGCGAGCCGCGATGCAACGCGCTCATCCGCGCCTGCCCGGTCGAATCCATACGGGCAAAGATTTTCTGCGCCTGCGCAATGGTGTCGTCGTCCAGATGGGCAATCAGGCGATCGGCCGCCGCCCAAGCCTCTTCCTCGGTTTCACGAACGATGACATGCAGGCGGATGCCGTAGTTCAGCGTGCGTCCGTTGGCGTCGGCGCGCTCGCGCACCACCCGCAATTTCTCCTCAACCTGCGCCAGCGGTTCACCCCAGGTGAGATAGGTATCAATCTGTTCCGCCGCTACGTCGATGGCCTCCGGCGAAGAGCCGCCGAAATAGAGCGGCGGGCCGTTTTCCTGCACCGGCGGAAACAGCACTTCCGCGCCTTCCACCCGAATATGCTTGCCGGAGAAATCCACTTTCTCTCCCTTCAACAGCCGCGTATAGACGTGCAGGAACTCTTCGGTGACCTCATACCGTTCGGCGTGACTCAAAAAGATGCCGTCGCCTTTGTTTTCCACCGGATCCCCGCCCGTCACCACGTTGATCAGCAATCGTCCCTCCGACAGCCGGTCGAGCGTGGCCGCCATGCGGGCGGCCAGCGTCGGCGGTTGCAGGCCTGGACGCACCGCCACCAGATAGCGCAGCTTACGGGTGATAGGCGCCAGCGCCGAAGCAACCAGCCAGGAATCTTCACAGCTCTTGCCGGTAGGAATGAGGACGCCGTAGTAACCGAGGTTATCCGCCGCCAGCGCCACCTGCTGTAAATACGCCAGATCCACCGGGCGTCCGCCGTGAGATGTCCCCAGATAACGCCCATCGCCATGCGTGGGCAGGAACCAGAAAACCTTGATATTGCCGTTGTCAGACTCAGCCATTATTCGATTCCTATATAACTATATTCATTATTTATACAAACAATGTTCCAATTTAGTTATAAAAATCAAAGCAGGATCCGTGCCATGAAGTACGTGATTTTTTATCTAATAAAATCATGGTATTACACCTCTCCAGCCGACGGTAAAAATGGTGCATTTGCAGCAAATGGGTATCACCAACTGCTGCGTTTGCAGCAATGGGCTTCAATGGCCCTCTCGTATCACTACTGGCGCTGGGATAAGCTCAGGCCATCCAGTTCTCAGCCGTGAACGCCATCGATGAAAAACCCCCAGCCTTTCGCCGCCGATACGCCAGTGCTAATCGATCCCGCCTCTCTCGCCTTCCAAAGTATGCTGGACAAGCTGGCGCCGACGGACGCCACGGTGCTGATCGTGGGGGAAACCGGAACGGGGAAAGAGGTAGTGGCGCGCTATCTGCATCATCACAGCACCCGCTGGCAGCAGCCGTTTCTGGCGGTGAACTGCGGCGCGCTGACGGAAAGCCTGGCCGAAGCGGAACTGTTCGGCCATGAGAAAGGCGCGTTTACCGGCGCCACGCAAACCCATCAGGGCTGGTTTGAAGCCGCGGAGGGCGGCACGCTGCTATTAGATGAGATCGGCGAGCTGAGTTTACCGTTACAGGTCAAGCTGCTGCGGGTCTTGCAGGAGCGGGAGATCACCCGTGTGGGATCGCGCAAACCGGTGAAGATGAATGTGCGCGTGATCGCCGCCACCCATGTCGATTTGGCGCTGGCCATTCGCGAACGGCGTTTTCGGGAAGATCTCTACTATCGTCTTAACGTCGCCGTGGTCGACCTACCGCCGCTGCGCCATCGCACTGGCGATATCCCAGTGCTGGCGCAGCATTTCCTGTCGTTGTATGCCCGTCGTCTGGGCCGCCCCACCCGACGGCTGTCGCCGGATGCCTTGGACACGTTGATGGCCTACAGCTGGCCCGGCAACGTGCGCGAGCTGGAAAATACCCTGCATAATGCCGTGCTGCTGAGCAAAGACGGCGATATCACCCCGGCGCAGCTGCGCCTCAATCTGACACTGTCAGATCTGAATGTCCCGACGTGCGACGACGCGATTGACCGTTTTATCCGCCAGCAGTTGGAAAGCGAGGCGGATCGGCTGTATGACCGACTCCAGCATGCCCTCATCCGCAACGCCTTCGAACTGAGCAACGGCAATCAGACGCAGGCGGCATCATTGCTGGGCGTCAGCCGGAACACCCTGCGCACGCTGCTGGCCAATCAGGGGCTGATCAAAGGCCGACGTAAAACCTCGGCCCTCGCATCCGCTTCATCCGGCGCGTCGTCTGCCGGACACGCGGAGCGCGAACTGCGCATCGGCTACCAGAAATTCGGCATTCTGGGCGTACTGAAAGCGCGCCAGAGCCTGGAAAACCAGTTTTCACGTCAGGGCATTAGCGTCTTGTGGAGCGAGTTCCCGGCGGGGCCGCAGCTTTTGCACGCGCTGCACAACGATGAAATCGACTTTGGCACCACGGGAGAAGTCCCGCCGATTTTCGCTCAGGCCGCGGGCACGCCGTTGGTGTACGTCGCCTACGAACCGCCCGCGCCGGAGAGCGTGGCGATGCTGGTCGCTCGGGACAGCGATATTCACACGCTGGCGGATTTGCGCGGCAAACGGATCTCCGTCAATAAAGGCTCGAACGTACACTATTTGCTGGTGCAGATGCTGGACGAACAGGGACTGACGCTGAACGACGTCCGCGTGGTGTATTCCCCGCCGAAATACCCGCTGACGCCGAGTGATTACCACGCCGTGGATGCGTGGATGATGTGGGATCCGCTGTTAAGCGATGCCGAGCGCGACGGCGCGTTGCGGGTCATCGCCGACGGACGCCGCCGCGTGCTTAACCATCAGTTTTATCTGGCGCGCCGCGATTTCGTCATTCGTCATGAGGATGTGCTGGAGCCGTTGCTGGAGCTGCTGACGCAGACAGGCCACGACATCGACAGCCAGCGCAGCGAGGCGGCCCGCAGTCTCTCCGTTGAGCTGGGCATGGCCACCGCGTCGCTGGAACGCGCGTTGCAGCGACGCAGTCACCGAACGCGTCCGATGGATATCGCGGTGATCCGCGAGCAGCAGATTATCGCCGACCGTTTTTATGCGCTGGGACTGCTGTCCCGCCCTATTACCGTGCGGGATGCGATCTGGCAACGGGGAAACGTCCGCTAGCGGGCGTGGCTCTCCGCCTGCATCAACGACAACAAATGCGCCCGGCTGAGCGCTGCCTCTTCCGTCAGTCGCGCCGTCAGCGCGCTGAGTGACGGCGTAGTTTCTGAAGACGCCGGATACGCCAGATAATAGGAGGAGCCGCTCGGCACGCAGAGCGGGAAAGGCGTGACGATCCGCTGCATTTTTACGTCGTCTTCCAGCAGGCAAAGATCGCCGATGGCGATGCCGAACCCCTGCTGCGCGGCGCTCATCGCCAGATCGAGCGTATCAAAATGCTGAGCCTTGCTGGACGGCAACACATCACGCCCCGCCGCCCGCAACCACAGCAGCCAGTCACGACGGTCCCGCGTAGGGTGCAGCAGCGTGTGCAGCGACAAATCTTCCAGCGTCATCGCCCGACCGGCCGGGAGCAACGAGGGCGCGCATACCGGCGTCAGGACTTCGTCAAACAGCGGATGCAACGTCAGCCCGCGCGCCGAGGGACGGCCAAACACCACCGCCGCATCGAAATGTTCGTGATCGAAATCCAACCCATGCGAAATCGACGACGTCAGCTCGATATGAATATCCGGCATATCGTTTTGCAGGCGAATGACCCGCGGCAACACCCAGCGCATGGCGCAGGTCGGGCATTTGATGCGCAACGTTCCCGGCCGGGCGGCGGCCCGCACCAGCGCCTCATCAATGGTCGCCAACGCCTGACGCACCGGCGTCAACAAGCGCTCTCCCTGAGGCGTCAGAATCAATCCGCGAGCATGACGTTTGAACAACGGGTAACCCAGTTGACGCTCCAGCCCCAGAATCTGGCGGCTGACTGCGCCCTGCGTCAGGCAAAGGGCCTGCGCCGCGTGGGTGAAATTGAGGTGCTGAGAGACCACCGCGAAGGTTTGCAGTACGTCCAGCGAAGGGCGGTTCTGGGCCATGAGACTCCTCGTCGCAGCCGGTTAAGCCATGTTCTGAGTGCATGGCTAGTATGACAAAGTTTCCCTTGTTGCCCAGAGTTTTCTATTACTTAATGACCCTATTCCCGATGACAAACAGGAGCTATCCATGCAGAGCGCATGCGTCACCCGTTCCAAGCTGCCGGATGTCGGCACCACCATTTTCACCGTGATCGGCCAACTGAGCGCCGAGCATCAGGCGCTGAACCTGTCGCAGGGCGCGCCTAACTTCGCCTGTGCGCCTCAGCTGATCGACGCCGTTTCCAAAGCCATGCGCGACGGACATAATCAGTATGCGTCCATGACCGGCCTCGACGCATTACGCCACGCGCTGGCGGAGAAAACCGAACGGCTGTATGGCGCCCGTTACGATGCCAATGAGGAGATCACGATCATGGCCAGCGCCAGCGAGGGGCTTTACTCGGCTATTAGCGCGTTGGTGCATCCGGGCGATGAAGTGATCTATTTCGAACCCGCGTTCGACAGCTATGCGCCGATTGTCCGGTTGCAGGGCGCCACCGCGATCCCGATCAAACTGTCGCTGAGCGATCTGCGCATCGACTGGGATGAAGTCGCCGCGGCCATTAACCCCAAAACCCGTATGATTATCGTCAACAGCCCGCACAACCCCACCGGGATGGTTTTCGACGAACACGACATTGCACGACTGACCGCGCTGACGCGCGACACCAATATCGCCATCCTGTCTGATGAAGTGTATGAGCACATGGTCTTTGATGCGGGTATCCATCACGGCATGGCGCGTCATCCGGCGCTGGCGGAACGCAGCGTCATCGTGTCGTCTTTCGGGAAAACCTATCACGTTACCGGCTGGCGCGTCGGCTATTGTCTGGCGCCGAAAGCGTTGATGGATGAAATTCGAAAAGTACACCAGTTCATGGTGTTTTCGGCGGATACGCCGATGCAGTATGCATTCGCCGCCATGATGGCGGACCCGCAGAGCTATTTGGGACTGGCCGAGTTCTACCAGCACAAGCGAGACCTGCTGGTGGATGCGCTGCAATCTTCCCCATTCGAGCTGCTGCCGAGCGGCGGTAGTTTCTTCCTGCTGGCGCGTTTCCGCGGGTTCAGCGATCTGAGCGATGACGATTTCGTTCTCAAGCTGATTCGGGACTACAAGGTCGCCACCATCCCACTGTCGGCGTTCTACAGCGAAGGCGTTGACACCGGACTGATTCGGTTAAGCTTTTCGAAAGATGATGATACGTTGCGGGAAGGCGCGCGGCGGTTGTGTCAGGTGCGCTAGTGTGAGAAAGGTTGTCTGAAACGCATCGAATCCGGGCGTTCACGCCCGGACCCTCTTCATCCAGTTACTTCGCGGTGACGTCTAATCCGCCAAAGTATTTTTTAGACAGTTCGTTGATCGTGCCTTTGGCTTTCACTTCAGCAATCGCCGTATTCAAACGCTGGCGAAGCCCGTCGTCGCCTTTACGCAGGCCGAAGGCGATACCGCGCCCCAGAATGCTCTCGTCTTCCACCGCGCCGCCCACAAAGGCGAAGCCTTTACCCATCGGCTGCGACAAGAAACCGCTCTGCCCGGCCGCCGCCATCACCAGCGTGGCATCCAGACGACCAGACTCGAGATCCTGATAAACCTGATCCTGATCCTGATAAGAGACCACATTGACGCCTTTGGGCGCCCAGTGAGCATTGGCATAGCTTTCTTGCACCGAGGACTGCAATACCCCGACCTGTTTTCCGCGCAGGGACTCCACCGTCGGCAGCAGTCCGCTGTCCGCCCGGGCAATCAGCAAGCTGGGAATGTGATAAATCACATCGGTGAAATCAATCGCCTGACGTCGTTTTTCGGTCACATTCATGGCCGAGTTGATGATGTCGAATTTGCGCGCCTGTAGGGCCGGTATCAGGCCGTCGAAGGAGGCTTCGGTCCAGGTGCAGCGAACTTTAGCGGCTTCGCAAACCGCATTGCCCAGATCCACGTCAAAACCGGCCAGGTCGCCTTCCGGCGTTTTATATTCAAACGGCGGGTACAGGGCTTCCAGCCCGAAACGCACCGTGGTCTGTTCCGCCCAGGCGGATCCCAGAGTGAACAGGCATCCTGCCAGAAGGATAGAGGTCATTTTCTTCACTGCTACAGTCTCCGTTTTTATCTTTTATCAGGGAAATAGCGCTGATGATTTAACAGCCCGAGTATGACGCGTAGCGTCGGCGAGAAGCCTTGAATGAGCGCGCCATCGCTCTATTCAGCATACCGCGAATAACGGAATAGTCGACGATGTTCGGCAATGAAGATGGCAGAGACCATCAAAGGCGGAAAAATCTCTCTCGGCGGAGGGGGTTATCGCTCTGCCGGGGCCATCAGAATCTCGCTCGTTGAGTCATCAACAACGCAACGCCGTAGTCACTCTTCCGGGGAGACTAAACGATTCAGGCGCCGTTGACTGACCTCGGCGAGACATCTCTCTCCCCGGTCGTATTTATTGGCAAACGCAGGCGAAGATCAAAAGAGGAAATAGCAGTGACGTGGCGAGAGGATCGCCCTGTTTGACAGGGGAAAGAAGAGGCGTTGGCGTTCTTCTGCCAAGAAAGGAAATCGAATACGACCGAGATAGAGCATAGCCCCCTCTATGCTCGGTATTTTTCAACTTAATCACGGGTTATTACATCACTCCGCCAATCGCTTACGTAAAGAAACAATTAGTAACAATAAGCTGGGAGAGTGCGTGCCGTATTCCCTTTGACTAATTATTTTTAACATATTCATCGCATTCTAAAACAACTTAAGTTCATAGCGTTGATGCCAAAAGATTATCTCAGTGAATAGAATTTTGTTTTCCTTCAGGGTATAGAAAAGAATTTCACCCAGTGTTAACGGGGAAAACTATTTAATATAATGAAAAGTTTTTTAAATTAAAAAATAAAACAGCTATTTTGAAATAATGTTCTGAGTGTGTATACGATATGAAGATGATTTGTTTATATGCGATTTACAGCTTCAATAATGTTTTTTGCGTTAAGTTTTCTAAGAATGTTTTTCTTATGACTGCTGATAGTTTTCTCACTCAGGCACAGCATGGAGGAAACTTCTTTATTCGACTTCCCTGTAGCGAGTTGCTCAAGAACAAACATTTCCCTGGATGACAGTCTCCTTGGTTTTGGCTCAGTGTTAATATAGAGTGGAGATTGGGTGGCTTTCTTTATCGAAGAGACTATCTCGGCAATGGGACTTTTCAGTCCGATAACCGAGTCGCATTTCTGATAATTTAAGTTATAGCACGATGCGTTGTTTTTAAAGAGAATAATTCTATTTTCCTTATTGATGAATTTTATCACGTCGACAAGAGATGCTGTTATCGGGCATTCATTTGAAGTTCCGATAAAAAAAACCTTACTGACCTCTTTATTGGGATATCGCATCAAATCACTCACATCAGTCGCGACATAGCTCATGTCGACTGTGGTCATAATCTTACTACGAATTATTTTTTGAAGCGAATAAGTTATTATTTCATCTTCGAGAAAAAACACATAATCCATTGTTTCTTTATTACCTCCAACTTTAGTCACAACTAGCCATAAATCGCCATTAGCATAAAACTGGCGATGCCATAAATTTATATCTCTCGTGTAGGATTTTTAAGAAGTATAACACCGAATAAAAAGAATGAACATCAGTCACATTATTTCAGAATTTTTTCAGAAATTACCCCTTACCAAGAATTTTCTTAACAATGC
>NZ_CAMKXG010000158.1 GCF_946477055.1 Lonsdalea britannica
TCGTCGGCAGCGTCAGATGTGTATAAGAGACAGACATCGCCGCGATGGACCCGGCGGGACCGGACTTCGTTCATACGGTCGTGGAGGCGATGAAGCTGGCGTATGCGGACCGAGAAGTCTATTACGGCGACCCGAACTTCGCCTCTGTTCCGATGCAGACCCTGCTGTCCGACGGCTATAACGATGACCGCCGCCAGCTGATTGCCGCCGATGCCTCGCTGGCGCTGCGGCCGGGGTGCCTGCCGGGATACACCCAACAATACGATCTGACGCTGAACATGCTCGCCGCCCAGCGCGGCGTGGGCGCGGTGTATGAACCGACCATGTCGCACCTGACCGAAAAACGGGGAGACACGGTGCATATCGACGTCATCGATCGTGAGGGCAATATGGTATCGGTGACGCCGTCCGGCGGCTGGCTGCAATCGTCGCCGATAATCCCGGGGCTGGGCTTCTGCCTGAACTCCCGCGCGCAGATGTTCTGGCTTAAACCGGGTCTGCCGACGTCGCTGGCGCCCGGCAAGCGCCCGCGCACCACGCTCACGCCGTCGATTGCCCTGTATGAGGGGCGGCCGACGCTGTCGTTTGGTACGCCGGGCGGCGACCAGCAGGATCAGTGGCAGCTGGCGTTTTTCCTGCGCTACGCCCATTACGGATTGAACCTTCAACAGGCGATTGATCTGCCGCTGTTCCATACCGCGCATTTCCCCGGCTCGTTCTATCCGCGCACCCGCCAGCCGGGGCACGTGATGATTGAAAGCAGCATCGGCGACGCCGCGCTGTCCGCACTCAGGGCGCGCGGACACGACATCGTGGCGTCCGATCCCTGGACGATTGGCCGCCTGACGGCTGCGCGTCGGGACGAAGACGGGCTGCTGCGCGCCGCCGCTACGCCGCGCCTGATGCAGGCATACGCGATAGGCCGGTGATAAATGTCGCCCTGCGGTGTGAAACGCCGCGAGCTATTCAGGTCAAGACGGTATGCGAAGACCGCCGTTAGTCACGGGGAAACTGAATCATGAATGAGCAAAAACCGCCGCGGGAATGCGTCCTTTCCGTGCAGAATCTCACTACGTCGTTTCGCGTGGACGGCGAATGGAAAACCGTCGTGCGCGGGATGTCCTTCGAGGTCCGAGCCGGTGAAACGGTCGCCGTCGTCGGCGAGAGCGGCTCCGGCAAAAGCGTGACTTCGCTGTCGGTGATGCGCCTGCTCGATCCGCGCTCCAGCCGCATTGAAGGCCGTATTATGCTGAACGGGAAAGATATTCTATCGCTCCCGGAGAAGGCGATGCGCGAGGTGCGCGGCAACGACGCCGCGATGATTTTTCAGGAACCGATGACCTCGCTCAACCCGGTATTCACCATCGGGCGGCAAATTTCGGAGGTGCTGCGGCAGCATAAGGGGTTGGGCAAAGCGGCCGCGCGGGAAGAGACGCTACGGCTGCTGGACAAGGTGCGTATTCCCAATCCCGCCGCCCGGTTTGACGACTACCCGCATCAGTTCTCCGGCGGTATGCGCCAGCGCGTCATGATTGCGATGGCGCTGGCCTCAAAGCCCAAGCTGCTGATCGCCGATGAGCCGACGACCGCGCTCGACGTCACCATTCAGGGGCAGATTCTGGATCTGATTAAAACCTTGCAGGAAGAAGAGGGGATGGCGGTGCTGTTCATCACGCACGATATGGGCGTGGTGGCGGAAATCGCCGACCGGACGCTGGTGATGTTTCGCGGAGAACAGGTGGAAACAGGCGACACCGCCGACGTCTTCCGTCACGGCAAACATCCCTACACGCGGGCGCTGCTCGCCGCGGTGCCGACGCTGGGGTCGATGGACGGGCAGCCATGGCCGCTGCGCTTCCCGCGCATCGACATGCACAGCGGCGAAGTTATCCCCGCGGGTAACGTGCCTAACACGGTGCAAAGCGGCAAGACGCCGGTGCTGTCCGTAAAAAATCTGGTCACGCGATTTAATCTTCGTTCCGGTCTGCTGGGGCGTTCGAGCGGTGCGGTGCATGCGGTGGAGAATGTTTCGTTCGATCTGTTTCAGGGCGAGACGCTGGCGCTGGTGGGCGAGTCCGGCTGCGGCAAGTCGACCACCGGGCGCTCTATTATTCGGCTGATTGAACCGCACAGCGGCGAGGTTCAGCTGGACGGTTACGATGTGCTGAATCTTGACGTCGTCGGTCTGCGCACGATGCGACGCAGTGCGCAGATGATTTTTCAGGATCCGTTTTCCAGCCTCAATCCGCGCATGACGGTGGGGGCGGCCGTCGCCGAGCCAATGATTAAACACCGGCTGGCCTCGCCGTCCGAGGCGCGGCAGAAGGTCGCCGAACTGCTGGATCGGGTGGGGCTGTCGCCGTCCATGATGGATCGCTTCCCGCACGAGTTTTCCGGCGGGCAGCGTCAGCGGGTGGCGATTGCCCGGGCGCTGGCGTTGAATCCCAAGGTGATTATTGCGGATGAAAGCGTCTCGGCGCTGGATGTGTCGATCAAGGCACAGGTATGCAATCTGTTGCTCGATTTGCAGGCGCAGTTCAACATCGCGTTCCTGTTTATTTCTCATGATATGGCGGTGGTGGAGCGCGTCAGTCACCGGGTGGCGGTGATGCGTCTGGGCGAAATCGTCGAGATCGGCCCGCGCGAGGCGATCTTCGCTCATCCTCAGCATCCCTATACGCAAAAGCTGATAGCGGCGGTGCCGGTGCCCGATCCCGCGCGGCGCGGCATGCGGCGCAATGCGGCCATCGAGGAATTGAAAAGCCCGGTGCGGCCTTTAGGCTATGTGCCGCCAGTGCGCGTGTATACCGAGGTCGGCCCCGGCCATCAGGTCATGGTGTCTGACGCTTCCTGATGGGGGGCAAAAGCGTAAAGGGCAGACGTCGACGGCTGATGTCGGCTTGGCGTGGAAGCGCTCAATGTCGACGTCTTGGGGGTTAGTTCAGCATAACGCCGCCGTCTACGGCTAGCTGTTGTCCGGTGATGAAATCATTCTTCATCAGGAACAGATAGGCGCTGGCCAGCTCTTCGACGCTCGCTGTCCGTCCCAGCGGAATCAGGTCCGCGAAGTGCTGACGCGTCTGTTCCACGCTCTCCGCCGGTTGATCGCGCCAGAATGTCGTCGGCGTCCATGTTGGCGCGACGGCATTGACGCGGATCGCGGGCGACAGCTCGGCCGCCAGTCCTTCCGTTAACGCTTTAATCCCCAGATTGCCGACGTAGCTTGCGCAGGCGTGCTGCGCTTTGCCGCCGGTTCCCGACGTGAACAGCAGACTGCCGCCGTCGCGGATTTTGTTTGCTGCCAGTTTGCCAATCAACACGTTGGTCAGGAACTTGGAGTGGATAACGTGTTCAATCACCGCCATGTCCGCTGTGACAAAGCCGCCGCCCATCGCGTCGCCCACCATCGAGACCAGATGGTCACAGGGAGCAATATGCTCAAACAGCGCCGGCAGGGTCGCATGGTCGTGGGCATCCGCCTGTAGCGTGGCGATGATGTTTGCGCCGGAAAGGGCGTCTTTCGCCTGCTCCAGACGGTCCTGATGACGCCCTATCAGCGTCAGACTCGCCCCTTCGGCCGCCGCCAGCCGGGCGATAGTCAAACCAATACCGGAACTGCCGCCGATAATCACAATATGCTTTTCGCGTAAGTCACTCATCGCTACGTCCTCAGTCAGGCATCCGGTGGATCCGTTAAGCCGACATGTTCAGATGAAAGAGGGGAACACTATGTTGTGGGTATCTCCGCAAAATACGCCTTTCCAGCGCGGGGTGGGAGCCGTTTTACACAATGCTGACTTTCCTGTGAGAGCGGACCAGCGAGGCGGGAATCGTGAGCGAAAGACGGGGATGGCAGACAGACTGCGCCGATAAAAAAAGGCCCGGTGAGGGGCCTTTGTGCTTGCCGCGTTGCCGCGACTCACATGGTGTTCGCTGACGCTTTATCACTTACGGCCGAGTAAAAATCCCAGCACAATCCCGGTTGCGGCGGCAATAGCGACGCCTGCCATCGGGTTGGATTTAACCTGACTTTTAACAACATCAGCCGCATCGCGTGCGGCATAGCTGGCCTGAGAGGCATATTTCTTTGCTGCCCCTTTGAACTGATGCTCGTGTGAGTCAGTGGCCTCGCCGAAAGTTTCCTGAGCAGCGCCAGCCGCTTCGTTTACTTTATCTTCTGCTTTTCCGAACATACCAGCTCCTTAGCTAATGGCTAAATGTCCTTATAAGCGTAGCAAAGGCTGGCAGGAATGCTGGGGAGGGCACACAACTATTACCTCTTTGTTACGCTCATTCACACCCGGAGGGGATTTTTCGCCTTACTGGCGATCGCGCTCAGCCCCGCAGAGGCAGAGCGGATGCGGCTTTCTGCCTTTATCGCGTTGTTTTACGGCGTAAAAACGGATATTTCCTAAAACAGCTTTCAGGCAGGTCTTTGAACGATTTTGCGGCAGATTGGCGTGTTATGCGGTCAAAAAAGAGTACCGGGAGGGACAAGATCGAGAGCGATGAAACCGTTCTTTGACGTTTCTGTAAACCTCTCCGGCTTGCCTACACTCCGTGTGACGCTCGTCAGACGCTATCGTGCTCACTTCCATACGGGCGCCCTTGAATAAAAGAGGCTGCATGGACCTTTCATTGACGTGTTTCTGATTTTCCCTCATTCACTGGCTAACGACTCAGAGGACGGAGAGAGGCAGCAATCACGCGTTCCCGCCTCCGCGAGACATCGTCGATGTATGACCTCTTCGTCCACTCTCCCTTGTGCCTTCAGTAAAGGTAAACAAGGCGACAGGCTAAATGCGGTTTCCACGGCCACTTTCACGACGAAGGGAAGGGCGCTTTTACGATGTCAGAGCTGCATCATGCCGCTCCGCTTTCAGGGACCTGTACCAAAGGTCAACATTAAGCCATTACATCAATAAAATTAATGATATCGGGCGGTCAGCTCAGATTACCTGTCTATACTCTTAATGCATTCTCATCCGGATATATCCTAAAGCTAAGGAGTAATGATGGACGTCACCAATGAAATCAGACCGTTCAAGACAATATCATGGGGTAGCATTATCGGTGGTGTGGTCACGGTGCTCGCCGTTTCCATGCTGTTGTCGACGTTAGGCACCAGCATGGGATTCGCAATTGTCGATCCCAACGCCGAAAATCCTGCTAATGGCGCCGGTATGGCCTTTGGCCTGTGGACCGCCGTTTCCATCGTCATCAGCCTGCTGGCTGGGGCTTTCGTTGCGGGTCGTCTGGCGGGTAACGACGGTATGATCCACGGTTTTCTGGTGTGGGCTACATCGCTGATTGTGGCCGCGATTCTGGGCGCCATGCTGGTCGGTTCTGCCGTGCGCACCGCCGGAAACATGCTGGGTTCTATCGCCTCTGCCTCCGGTTCAGTGATTTCCGGCGCGGGCGATATGCTGGGCAAGGGCGCATCAGGTCTGGGCGAAATGGGTAAATCTGCCTTCGATCAGTTCACCATTAATACGGACGTACAGAGCGATAAAGTGCAGGACAACGTTGCCGCCGCGCTGAAAAAATCCAACATCCCGACGCTGCAGCCGGATTATCTGAAGCAGCAGATGGTGGAAGCCAAAGGCGATATCACTCAGGCCGTGAAACAGCTGGCGACCGCACCGAACAACAGCGATGCGGTGATTCAAGGACTGACGGATAAACTGAAGGCGCGCGCAGACGCCATTTCCAAGGGCATCAACCGTGACGACCTGAAAAAAGCGCTGACGGAAAATACTTCGATGACGCCGCAGGAAGTGGATAAAACCATCGACAACATGATTCAGGCTCGCGATAAAGCGGCGCAGGAAGTGGACAAACGTCTGAGCCAGGCGCAGGACCAGATCAACCAGGCCAAACAGCAGTACGCCGAATTCAAACAGGAAGCGGCGGACAAGGCTGCGCAGGCAGCCAGCATGATGGCTAAAGCCGCGCTGTGGTCTTTCTTCGCGCTGCTGGTCGGTGCGATTGTCAGCGTTCTGGGTGGTCTGTGGGGCGTTAAAACTAACCTCAAACATGCCGCTCGTGCCTAAGACTCGCGGGCAAGAGTAAAGGAAAGGCAAGGCTCTCATTCTGTGTCTGTCCCTCTGCTCGCGCGGTTTCATAAAACGGGTATTATGGTAGGCAGAACCTATCGCCATCATCCCCGAAGGAGAAAGCGTGCGAGCAGCGATGAAAGAGAAAATCATCAGGACCTGTGAGGCCAAAATCAATACAAAAGGCAGCCATGTAGGGCTGTCTTTTTATGCGTTTTTTGCCAATAAAAATGATGATCCCGAGCAACTCATGGAAGTTGCACACTGGTGGATTATGGAGATGAAGTTGGATCATTTCGAAAAGGCGGAAAAGATAAAATCGCTCGTCTCGGCCCTGGAGTCAGAAACGAATTAGGTAAAGCGTTGGGGGGTGAAGGCTTGCGACCTATGCAAGAGAGTAAGCTGAGGCGTTTTTCGTCGGCGGAACGGCCATTCAATCGCTGCGATGTCATACATCGTGGGGTCAGAACAAGAACTACAGCATGAACCAAGGCCCCAAAGGGCCTTTAATTCAATCGGTCAGGCGCCCGTTTCGTCGCGAATATCGGTAGTCGGCCCATTTTTCTGCACGGACTCAATCCCTTTTTTGGCACTCTGCTTCGAGGCGTACATCTCGCTGGTGGCGATAGTTTCGCCGTTAGAGGCAACCAGCTTGAAGTAGTAAGGCTGCTCAGTTTGCTTTGCGCTTTTCTTGATAACGAAATGACCCATTCATCCTCCTAAAAGTGTTCAGTGAGATAGACCGTTATTAACTATTGTTTGATTAGCGGGTTTTATCAATATCAATATGGAATGTTTAGATAAAATAATGGTTTTTGAATGAAGTCTGCCGACGGGATTGGTTTTTCGTCTTTTACCTCCATATCTGTTTAAGCGCCGGGACCGGTTGGTGCGACCGGCGACGCCAGTCTGACCTCGGGCGCCGCACACGGATCGGGACACCGGCGAAGTGGGGACGGATTTCGACCGTTACCCACGTTTACCCTGACCGGTTAACTATCCTGACAAGGGATTGGATCGACGGGGGCTGAATAAAACGGCCTTCGATATACTGGCATTTGGCATATTAACGCCGTGCGACTATGGTTACCTTGACTATCCTGGAGTGGAGAAAGCGAATGGGATTTTGGAGAATTGTTTTCACGATTATTTTACCCCCGCTGGGTGTGCTATTAGGCAAAGGGCTGGGCGGGGCCTTTATCATTAATATTATCCTGACGCTGCTGGGGTATATCCCGGGCCTGATTCATGCGTTTTGGGTTCAGACGAAATCGGATGCCTGAGTGTCAGGTCCGTTAACAGCAACATGATTCACCGAACGTGGCGTCAATGGCGCCGCGTTCGCTTTGATCGCAGACGGGTGCCTGCGACTTCCCTTTAGGTGATAAGGATTGTTGCCGTCTTCGCCACTATTCCCCCTTACTTTGATGCATTCTCCCTCAGGTGAGTGCGCGCTTTTACGTCTACGGGGTCGCCGCCGCGTCAGTGAATGTAATGTTTTGTCTATTATCACTTTAACGACGGTCTAAAACCTGTACCGGTGTTTTTTACTGTGGTTAACTTTGCGAGTTTTTCCCCTTTGGCGGGTCAGAGAGGCTTTATGGCGAATACCCAAGAGATGTCGGATACCTATCGCTTCCGGGCGCTATTGCTCGTCAATCAAAAGGCCCGCAATGGCGATACCTCGATCGACGCGATTGCGCAATGGCTGCGCGATAAGCACATCGATCCCGTCATCCCGAAAATGGACAAGCACAGCCGGTACTGGGATGTCATCCGCACCCATGCCGGGCACGTGGATATGGTGATTGTCGGCGGCGGAGACGGGACCCTGAACTCGACGGCTAACGCGCTAATGGAGACCGGTTTACCGCTCGGCATTCTGCCGCTGGGAACGGCGAACGATCTGGCGAGAACGCTGGGCATTCCCCGCGATATCAAACAGGCTATCGAGATCATCGCCCGCGGCGCCGTGCGCGCGATCGATCTGGGCGAAGTCAACGGCCACCCTTTCTTTAATGTCTCCAGCATCGGTTTTTCCGCCGCGATGGCGCGCGGGCTGTCGGCCAAATCGAAAAAACGCTGGGGCACGGTCGGCTATGCGCTGGCGGCTATCCGGCTGCTGAAACAGAGTCGGCCGTTTACCGTGGAAATTGATCATGACGGTCAGCGCGAACGGGTCAAAACCGTGCAGGTTTCCGTGGGCAACGGACGTTTTTACGGCGGTGGGATGACGGTGGAGCAGAGCGCCAAACCGGATGACGGGCTGTTCGACGTGTATAGCCTTGAAATCGATCACTGGTGGGAGATGATTGCGCTGATCCCGTTCCTGCGTCGCGGGACTCACGGCCGCTGGCGCAAAGTCCGTGCCTTTTCCACCACGGCGCTAACGTTGCAGACGTCGCGTCCTCACGATATTAACGCCGATGGTGAGATCGTCGGCACCACGCCCTGTCTCTTATACACATCTGACG
>NZ_CAMKXG010000159.1 GCF_946477055.1 Lonsdalea britannica
ACTATCCTCTTCGTCGGCAGCGTCAGATGTGTATAAGAGACAGGTCTCGGTGGAGGATGCCTTGCGCAACCTTGGTGGCGTGACGGTACAAAGCAGCAACCGCGGCGGCAATACGGTCTACATCCGCGGTTTTAACGTGACGGGCGGTTCCACGGACGGCGTTTCCAATCCCAACAACACCATAAACGGCAGCGCCACCGGCTATTCCAGCATCGACGGCATTGAGCGGGTTGAGGTGCTAAAAGGCCCGCAGGCGGTGCTGGCAGGCAACAGTTCGCCTGCGGGTTCCGTAAACGTGGTGCGTAAAGCGCCCACGGCCGATCCGCTGCATACCTATAAATTCGAGGTGTCAAAATATGGCGAAGTGAAAAACGCCATTGATCTCGGCGGGCCGCTCAACGACGACAAAACGTTCCGTTACCGTTTTAATGCCTCCACGATGCGGGCGGATAATAGCTTCCCTGACTTTAACGGTAAGCGCGGCGAATATGTGGCCCCGGTACTGGCCTGGGTTACGGATGAGACCCAACTTAAAGTCGGCGCGGAATTCAATACCGGCAGAACGTCTGGGCCAGCGGCGACGATATACAGTAACGGCCGCATCCAGCGGCCAGCGGAATATCGGTTGGGCGACAAGGACAACCACTTTGCCATCAATGCCAAGACCGCTTACTACGAGTTAAACCAGAATATAGCCGGCGACTGGTCTTTTAACAGCAAGGCGACCTATTTAGACAACACAATGAATTACCGCCTGCATGAGATTTATGGGGCGAGCGCCAATGGCACTTTGATTAATCACGAATTGGCGAATAAGCAGGATCTGAATTCCATCAGTCTGCAAAACGATATTCGCGGCAAAATTGCGTTAGGGCCGATGACCCACAATGTGTTGGTGGGTTATGACTATCAGCGGGCGAAGACCACCAGTTGGGATTTGTACAGTGGCAAGATTTACACCACCGCGAATTATTACGATCCTGACAGTATTTCGTTCCCTGCCATTCCTGACCCCACCTACCGCTCCTATACCATGCTCCAGTATCAAAAAGGGCTGATTTTGCAGGACCAGATTGATCTCTGGGAGCGTCTGCATTTCCAGGTGTCGTTCAAGCAGGCCAAATGGTTGCTGCGATCCACCACGGGGACCACCACTACTAAAACGGTGGAGAAAAGCGTCACCCAATGGGTGCCAAGTTATGGCGTCAGCTACGACATCACGCCTGAAATCACGGCTTATGCCAACCTGCTGCACAGTTTTGCGACCGTCGGTACGGTCAATACCCGGACGGGGGAACAGTTAGACCCTTCCACCGGCAAGTCGAAGGAGATCGGGCTTAAATTCAGTTTGTTGGACGACAATCTGACGATCACCACGGCGGCATTCCATATTGAGCAGAAAAACGTGGTCGTGACTGATATCACCGGGAATGCGATTGGTGCGGAAGGGCGCGAAACCAAAGGGTTTGATTTCGATTTGAACGGCCAGATTTTGCCGGGCTGGAACATTCTCGCCAGCTATACCTTCGCTCAGCCCAAAGATGCGGATAACAGCTCGGTGACCGGTTCGATCTATCAATCCCGCGTGACGGGGCAGCCCAAACATACTGGCAGCCTCTGGACGACCTATGAACTGCAAAGCGGGCGGCTCCAGGGGCTTGGCGCTGGCTTCGGCGTGCAGGCGGCCAGCGATACCTGGAACGGTTCGACCAATAATTACTTCAAGATCGGCGGTTGGGCGCAAACGGACGCATCGGTTTTCTACCATCAGCCTAAATACACGGTCACGCTGGGCGTAAACAACCTGTTCGATCGCGAACTCTACTCTTATTCCTCCACGGCGAATTATATCGGCGTGAAACCGGGCCGTACCGCACGTTTATCCGTGACGTACTCGTTTTAGTGTGTGGGGAATATGACGACGTCTTCTACTAATCCAGCGCTGTTTGGCGATGTTAAACGGCCGGGCGTGTGGCAATTAATTCGTCCTTTTTGGGTTTCATCAGAGAAATGGCTGGCCCTGTTATTAATTGCCATTATTTTGACGATTAACTTCAGCAGCACCTACGCCCATGTGGCACTGAATAAGTTGCATGGGCAGTTAACCGATGCGCTGGTCGCGCTTAACTGGCCGGTGATCAGTACCACGATGCTGGAAAGTCTGGCGATTGGCGTGGTCACGACGTTATTACCGCTGATTAGCGTATTGGCCATTAACTATCTGACCTTGCGCTGGCGTACCTGGATGACGACCCGCTATGTGGAGCGCTGGACTCGGCGCTCCGCGTATTATCAGTTGGAGCGAGATAATTTAATCAGCAACGGCGATCAGCGTATTGCGGAAGATATTAATCTCTTTACCGACGTCACGATTAACCTGTCGACCAACATTATTCATGTGGTGGTTAATACCGTCACGTTCACCATCATTCTTTGGGGGCTGTCGGGCGCGCTATCTATTCCCGTTGGCGATTCGACCGTCTCGATCCCCGGCTACATGGTCTTTGCCGTTTATCTCTATTCCTTCGCTCATCTTGCGCTGAGCCACTGGTTGGGCAAGGTGCTGATTGGCGTGAATATGAATAAACAGACGGTGGAAGCGGATTTCCGTTTTCTGGGTATGCAGGTACGTGAAAACGCTGAGCAAATAGCCTTTTTTGGCGGCGGTGAGCGTGAAGGGCGTCGGCTGTTGTCCCGCTTTGAGCGCGTTCGGGCCAACACCCTGCTGATGATGCGCAAAACGTTTAAGCTGGGTTTTTTCCAAAGTATGTTCGCACAGGTTTTTTCGCCGTTGCCGACGCTGCTGGCGCTGCCGTTATTGTTGTCCGGAAAAATCACCTTGGGCGGTTTGACTCAGATCAGCCTGGCCTACGGTACGGTGCTTGGTACGCTGGCCTTTTTCCCTCAGGCTTATCAATCCTTTACTCACTGGATGGCCTTGGCTAATCGGTTACGCGACATGCTCTGGGCGCTGGATAAAGCCCGCGAGCAACCTGCGGGGATTCGACTGGAAAATCGCGGCGCAGCACTTCATTGCGCGGGGGTCACGCTGCAACGCCCTGACGGCACGGTTCTCGTGCGATTGCCGGACTGGCAGGTTTCAGCCGGTGAACGCTGGCTGGTGCGGGGGCGTTCGGGTAGCGGAAAAAGTACTCTGCTGCGCGCTTGTGCGGGGCTATGGCCGTTTGGCGAGGGTGACATCACTCGCCCGCAGGCTGCTCGCATGCTGTTTTTACCGCAAAAAAGCTATATCCCCGTCGGCACCTTAAAAAGCGCATTGGCCTATCCCGATGAGCCCGACGCCTTTACCGACTCGCAATATCGTCAGGCGTTGATAGATTGCTGCCTGGCGGAGCGGGTGGACTCTTTGACGCAGTTCGAGCGCTGGCAGCAGGTGCTGTCCGGCGGCGAACAGCAGCGGTTGGCGATGGCGCGAGTGCTGCTCCACCGCCCCGATGTGATTTTCCTTGATGAAGCGACCAGCGCGCTGGATCCGGAAACGGAAAGTTGTCTCTATCGAGCGCTTATCGAACAGCTGCCCAATAGCACCCTTATCAGTGTGGCCCACCGTGAAACGCTGGAACACTTTCACCCGCATATTCTTACCCTGACGCCCGAACAGGGCAGAGGAACGCCATGTTAAACACACCCAACGAATTAACCGACGTCAGCCTGGAGGGTTTTCTGGCGGACGCGACCGTGCCGGTATTGGTCGACCTGTGGGCGCCGTGGTGCGTGCCTTGCCGCACGATGACGCCGATCATCGACACACTGGCGAGAAACAGCGCGGGCAAGCTGCTGGTGGCCAAAATTGATGTGGAAAAGTATCCGGAGGTCATGACGCGCTTTGGCGTACGGGGTATCCCGACGCTGCTGTTATTCAACGGGGACACACCACCGGAGCGCCAGGTGGGCGCCCTGTCTCTGGGGCAACTGACCGCCTGGCTGGCCGGGCATCAGGTGGCGATCTCCTCGACGCCAACGATAGGTCATGAGGAAGCGCTGGCGTGGCCCAGCTTTTATGGCGACGCGGATCTGCATGATTTTCTCGCCCGCCGGACGATAGACCACGCGGCGGCAGGCGCTATCTCGGTGGCGTTGAGCAGTTTCTGGATTGACGGCAAAGGCACCGCTTCTGCCGCGATGGCGCATCACCCCGACGGTCTGGTCTTTGAACGTATCACCGGCCTGCCGTTAGCGCTGGGCAGATTGTTCGATGTCTGCGGTTATCTGACGGCGGAGCAGGTGGCGTCGCTGTTTGGGGCGCTGGGCGTCGGCAAAGATTTCCGGCGGGTGCCGCTCGGGTTTATGCACGCGTGGTTTAGCGAAAGTTCGACGCCGTGGGCCAGCTATCTACGCGATCCGCAGCTGGTGCAGTTGCTGTCACGCTGGCAGATGCTAAGCGCCGATCGTCTTGCGGGTCGAGAAACCGCGCCCTCCGCCTGGGCGGAGGTGGGCGCACAGGCGGAGGCGCTACTGCCGAGCTACCGGCGTCCGGACCGTCATCTGGAACACCTTTTCGCCACACTGCTGCAACTGCTGTCGCCGGTGCCTGCCATCACCGAAGGCGACGCTTGGGGCAACATTGGGAACCACCTCCATTGGGCGCAGTTTGAGCATCTGGAAATTCTCTCGGGATGGAGCGATGAAGATCGCGCTACGCCCGGCACGCGTATCGAGTGGTTCAGAGAAAAGGAGCGGCAGTCCCCAACCGGTCAATTGACTCAGGAGGCGCTAGCCTCGCTTCGGGCAGAATGGCAGGAGGACAACGCGGCGTTTTACGCTAAAGAAAATCAGTTTCACCACCAGGTTTCGCACCTTTTCTTGCCGGTTAAAGCGCGGATGCAGCAGCAGCTCAACCGTCTTCTGGCCGATGCGCCGGACTTTTAACCCATCATCCATCACCGGGAGGGCCGTATGGCGAACACCTTTGCGCATAGCCAACAGCAGTTGGCGGAACTGGCCGACAGCGTTATTTCGCAGGCGATCCGCGCTGGCGCTTCCGCCGCGCAGGTGAGTTTTTCCGAGAGCAACGGCCTGTTGATTGAAATGCGGCAGGGGCGGTTGCGGGCGCGCACTCGTGATGCGCAATCCGGCCTGTCGCTGACGGTTTATCGCGGGCAGCATCAGGGGACGACAAGCACCACTGACTTCTCTCCGGCACGCCTGAGCGAGACCGTTCAGGCCGCCTGCCGTATTGCAGGTTATACCGGCGAGGACGCTTATGCCGGGTTGCCCGCCGCCGAGTTTCTCTGCTCGTCGCCGAGGGAACTGGATTCATGGCATCCGTGGGCGCTGACCGAAGAGGATGCGCAGTCGCTGGCCCAGCGCCTAGAGCACGGCATCGGATCTGCGGGGACCGGCGTGGTGAGCGATGGCGTCTGGGTCCGTTCCGGACAATCCCAATGGTATCTGATGAACAGTCAGGGATTCGCCCAAGGCGATCGACAAACCCACCATGTGATGAGCGCTAAAGCGCTGGCCAGAAAGGAAGGGGGCAGCCAACTGGATTTCAGGTATTCACAGTCTCCGCTCGCGTCGTCGCTGAAAGCGCCGGAGGCGATTGGCCTTTCGGCAGGGCGTGGCGCGCTGGCCGCATTGGACGTCGCCCCGCTGACCGGCAGTCGCCGCTGCCCGGTGCTGTTTGATCCCCGCAGCGCGCTTTCACTCCTTGAACATCTGATACAGGCCGCTGGCGGCGCGGCGCTATATCGTCAAAACAGTTTCCTCGCCGATCGCCTCGAACAGCGCATTTTCAGTGAGCATATTCGCATTGAGGAAGATCCGTTTGTCCCTCAGGGATTGGCCAGCCGGTCATTCGACGGCGATGGCGTGAGCGGCGCGGCGCGAACGGTGGTGGATAACGGCAGGCTGACCGGTTTTTTCCTCTCCGCCTATGCCGCGCGTCGTCTTGGCATGGCGCCTACCGGCAACGGCTCGGGGCCGGGAAACGTGAGCCTGCGCAGTGCCCGCACCCAGCCCAACGATGATTTCCCCGCGATGGTGAAAAAACTCCATACCGGTCTGCTGGTAACCAGTTTCAGCGGCGGCGGGGCACGCCTGATTAACGGGGACTACTCCCGCAGTCTGCGCGGTTTCTGGGTGGAAGCCGGGGAGATTCGCCATGCGGTCGACGGCGTGACGATAGCCGGCAATCTGGCGGAGATCTTTCGCAGCATTGTCGCCGTCGGTGCCGATGCGCTGACGCAAGGGGCGCTGACCAGCGGATCCGTATTAATCGACAGCCTGCAGGTGGCGGGGCGCTAATCCAGAAGGGGATTACCATGAGTGAATCAGTCACCACATTGCATCTGAAGCAGGCCAAAGGGCAGTTGCTGGAGGCGCACGGCATTACCGATGCCCATTTGCAGGGGATGATGGATCAGGTGCTGGCACACCGGGTGGACTACGCCGATCTTTTCGTTCAGAGCCTGCGCCGCGAAACCTGGTCGATGGAAAATGGGGTCGTGAAAAGCGGCTCTTTCAATGTCGATCAGGGTTTCGGCCTCCGCGCGGTAGAAGACGACCAGACGGCCTTCGCGTTTTCGCAGCATATCGACCAGAAGCATCTGCTGGAGGCGGCGCGTTCGGTCAAGACCATCGCTGCGCTCGGCCAGCGTTCTCGTCTCGCACTGACTCCCCATGGCGCGCGCCGGCCGAATTTTATCGCCGACGATCCGCTGCTGGCCACGGATGCCGCACAGAAAATAAGTCTATTGGAGAACATCAACCGTCTGGCCAGAGAGATCGATCCTCGCGTCGTACAGGTCACCGGCAGTCTGGAATTGACCCATTCGGTTAACTATATTCTGCGCCACGACCTCTATCAGGCGGCCGATATTCGGCCGATGTTGGTCCTGCGGATGAGCGTGGTCGTTGAGCAAAAAGGCCTCCGCGAGACGGCCAGCGCAGGCATCGGCGGGCGCGGCGATTTCACACTCTTTAACGATGATCGCGTGCAGGCTGCGCTGTGTTCTATGGTTCATTCGGCCTTGATCAATCTGGAGGCGGTCGCCGCGCCCTCCGGCAGTATGCCGGTGGTGATTGCCGCTGGCTGGCCCGGCATGTTGTTGCATGAAGCGATGGGGCATGGCTTCGAGGGGGATTTCAACCGTTTGGGGACGTCGGTGTACGCCGGGCGGATTGGTGAGCGGGTAGCGCAACCCGGCGTGAATATCGTCGACGACGGCACCGTGGCGGGGCAGCGTGGTTCGCTGAACGTGGATGATGAAGGGCATCCGGCTCAATGCACATCGCTGATCGAAGATGGCATTCTGAAAGGCTACATGCATGACAGCTTGAGTGCGCGCCTGATGAAGTTGCCGCCCACCGGGAATGGCCGCCGTCAGTCTTATGCGCATCTCCCCATGCCGCGCATGACCAATACCTTTATGCGCAACGGGCACTACGCCGCGGAGGAGATCATTGCCTCGGTGAAACGTGGTCTGTATCTGGCTGATTTGGGAAGCGGGTAGGTGGATATTGTCAGCGGTCAATACAGTTTTCAGACTGCGTTGGCCTATCTGATCGAAGACGGAAAGCTCACCACGCCGGTGAAGGGCGCCACCCTGACAGGCAACGGCTCGGAAACCTTGAAATTAATCAGTATGGTTGGCAACGATCTGGCGCTGGACCGCGGTACTGCGATGTGCGGCAAGGCCGGGCAGAGCGTACCGGTCTGCGTCGGGCAACCCACGCTGAAGGTGGATAATCTGGTCGTGGGCGGTACGCGGCAGGCGTGATGACGTCTCTGAAACCATAACGCATGAGGTGAGTCGGCTTGAGCCTATTTCAAGGCTCATGCCATCCCCCCTCGAATGAGGCGATTTCGTGCCTATTGACCTTTTTAAGCGCCAACAGGCTGAAAACTGACGTCCTCTCAGTATATTAGTGCGGGTACCAGAACCAGAGAAAAAACGGTACGGATGCGTTATTCGGCAAAATTCAGCAGTGCGTCCCCATCAAGGCGATAGCGTATCCACTCCTCTTGCGGCAGGGCGCCGATGCTTTGATAGAAATCGATAGCCGGTTGATTCCAGTCGAGTACGCTCCACTCCAGGCGGCCGCACTGCCTGCTCACGGCATATTGGGCGATCGTTTTTAGAAGCGCTTTCCCTGCGCCTTTCCCGCGAAAAGCGGGTGAAATGTACAGGTCTTCCATATAAATACCGTTACGACCTAGCCAGGTGGAATAGCTGGTGAAGAACACGGCGTAGCCTGCGATTTTGCCATCAACTTCACAGATCAGCGCTTCAATTTTACTGTCTGGGCTGAACAGCGAATCCCGGATTTCATCGGGTGTCGTCACCACTTCTTCGGGCGCTTTTTCATACACGGCCAGTTCGTAAATCATATCGTAAATGACATTGGCGTCAGCGGCCCGAGCCTGGCGGATCGTTATACTCATCTGTTTTCCCATCGTTTTTTGTGTTGCTTAGCGATTGATGGCACCAAGCATAAGCGTTATCGTTAGAAGAATTAAGTGCAATGAAATCACGGGTTGATG
>NZ_CAMKXG010000160.1 GCF_946477055.1 Lonsdalea britannica
CAGTTGCTGGGACAGATCGTGCTGGCCACGTTCTCCAACAACCAGGGCCTGAAGTCTGAAGGGGACAACGTCTGGAGCGCCACGTCATCTTCCGGTGAAGCTTCTCTGGGTACTGCGGGTACCGGTCTGCTGGGGTCACTGACCAGTGGCGCACTGGAATCCTCCAACGTTGATATCGGTTCCGAGCTGGTCGATATGATCGTTGCCCAGCGTAACTATCAGTCCAACGCCCAGACCATCAAAACTCAGGACTCCATCCTGAACACGCTGGTCAACCTGCGTTAATTAAGCCACACAAGGTAACGATATGGATCACGCCATATATACAGCGATGGGCGCTGCTAGCCAGACGATGGAGCAGCAGTCGGTCATCGCCAACAACCTGGCCAATGTGTCAACGCCCGGTTTCCGGGCGCAGTTAAACGCCATGCGCGCGGTGCCCGTTGAGGGCCCTACGCTACCGACGCGTACGTTGGTCGTGGCGTCGACTCCGGGTGCCGATATGTCGCAGGGGCCGCTGAACTACACGTCTCGTCCTCTGGACGTGGCGGTACAAGACGACGGCTGGTTAGCTGTGCAGCTGCCTAACGGCGAAGAAGCCTATACCCGAAACGGTGCCATTCAGATCGATGAAACCGGTCAGCTGACCATTCAGGGCTACCCGGTTGTCGGCGACGACGGCCCGCTGACGGTACCGGTGCAATCCAGCGTGACTATCGCTGCAGACGGCACCATTTCCGCGCTGGGCGATGGCGATGCGCCGAACACGGTCGGGGCGGCGGGTGCGCTGAAACTGGTCAAGGCGGAACCGAACCAGCTGGTTCGCGGCGATGATGGCCTGTTCCACATTTCTCCGCAGGCTCAGCAGCAAGTCGGCAACGCACTGGCGGCGGATGACACAGTGAAAGTGATGCCTGGCGTCCTTGAGGGCAGCAACGTGAACACGACGGAAACGCTGGTTGACATGATCAACAGTGCCCGGCGATTTGAAATGCAGATGAAAGTGATCACGAACGTCGATCAAAACGCCGAAAGCGCAAACAAGCTGCTGTCTGTTAGTTAATCAATTTTAAGGGTAACACTATGATTCGTTCACTGTGGATTGCAAAAACCGGGCTTGATGCTCAGCAAACCAACATGGATGTCATCTCGAACAACCTGGCTAACGTCAGCACCAACGGCTTTAAACGTCAGCGCGCGGTTTTCGAAGATCTGCTGTATCAAACGGTTCGTCAACCGGGTGCTCAGTCTTCCGAACAAACCACGCTGCCTTCTGGTCTGCAGTTGGGTACAGGGGTTCGTCCGGTATCGACAGAACGCTTGCACAGCCAGGGTAACCTGGAGCAGACGGAAAACACCAAAGACATCGCTGTCAACGGTCAGGGCTTTTTCCAGGTGCTGTTGCCGGATGGCACCACCGCCTACACCCGTGACGGCTCTTTCCAGCTGGACGCGAACGGCCAGCTGGTGACGTCCAGCGGTTATCAGGTTCAGCCGGCGATCACGGTGCCTGACACCGCGATTTCAATGACGGTAGCGCGTGACGGTGTGGTCAGCGTGACTGAACAAGGTCAGGCGGCTGCGACACAGATCGGTCAGCTGACGCTTAGCACGTTTATCAACCCGACCGGCTTGCAGAGCCTGGGTGAAAACCTGTACCAGGAAACCCAGAGTTCAGGTGCGCCGACAGAGTCGACTCCGGGCCAGAACGGCGCAGGCGTGCTTTATCAGGGATATGTTGAAACCTCTAACGTCAACGTGGCGGAAGAACTGGTGGATATGATCCAAGTACAGCGTGCCTACGAGATAAACAGTAAGGCGGTGTCGACCTCTGATGCCATGCTGCAGCGGCTTACGCAAATTTAAGAAAGCACATTTATGGTGTTAATGAGAAAAGAAGTGAACGTACCGCGCTTGCGCGGTCTTCGCCTATGCCGTATCGGGTGGAAAAATGTGGTTATACCGATGCTGATGCTATCGGTATGCGCTTCATTGGCCGGATGCGCCTATCTTCCGCACAAAGAACTGGTGGAAGGCGAAACGACGGCGCAGCCTGCTCCGCCTAACCTGGTTGCCACCAACGGTTCGATCTTTCAGATGGTTCAGCCGATGAATTACGGCTACCAACCTTTGTTCGAGGACCGTCGTCCCCGTAACGTCGGCGATATCCTGACGATCACCCTGCAGGAAAATGTCAGCGCCAGCAAAAGTTCGAGTGCGAACTCATCCCGTGATGGCTCTGGATCGCTTGGTGTCACTACGGCGCCTCGCCTGTTGCAAGGTCTGTTCGGTAACCAGCGCGCCGACTTCGACGTAGAAGGCAAGAACGACTTCGACGGCTCCGGTGGAGCGACCGCGAAAAACACCTTCACCGGTACGATAACGGTGACGGTGAAAGACGTGTTAAGTAACGGCAACCTGAAGGTGGTGGGCGAGAAACAGATCGCCATCAACCAAGGGGCGGAATTTATCCGTTTCTCCGGCATCGTGAATCCGAGAACAATTACTGGGTCGAACTCCGTGGTCTCCACGCAGGTTGCTGACGCCCGAATTGAATACGTCGGTAAAGGCTATATTAATGAAGCCCAGGAAATGGGGTGGCTACAGCGCTTCTTCCTGAACGTTTCACCATTTTAAGAGGTTAATCATGCGGGTTCGTCACCTTATTTTTTCATTTATCACATTATCACTGACGCTCTTGTCATCAGCACACGCCGAGCGTTTACGTGATTTGGTTGATATTCAAGGCGTACGTGATAACCCGCTGATTGGATACGGCCTGGTTGTCGGTCTTGATGGTACGGGCGACCAAACGACTCAGACGCCGTTTACGACGCAGAGTTTGACCAACATGCTGTCGCAGCTGGGGATTACCGTGCCCAGCGGCACCAACATGCAGTTGAAAAACGTCGCGGCTGTGATGGTGACCGCCAACTATCCTGCTTTTGCCCGGACCGGTCAGAAAATCGATATCGTGGTGTCCTCTCTGGGTTCAGCGAAAAGTCTGCGCGGCGGTACGCTGCTCATGACGCCGCTGAAAGGGGTCGATAATCAGGTCTACGCATTGGCGCAGGGCAACATGTTGGTCGGCGGCGCGGGCGCCTCTTCCGGTGGGAGTCAGGTCAAGGTGAACCAATTGTCCGGCGGCAGAATCAACGGCGGCGCGACCATTGAGCGCGAGCTGCCCACCACGTTCGGCGCGTCCAACAATCTTACGCTACAGCTGAAGCAGGAAAACTTTAGTCTGGCGCAGCGTATCAGCGACTCTATTAATAGGTTTAATAGCTCTGGCGTGGCCAGACCGCTTGATGGTCGTACCGTGGAAGTGACTTTACCGTCCGGTAGCACATCTCAGGTTCGTTTTCTGGCGCAGATTCAGGATATCAACATTAACACCGGCGAAATGGATGCGAAGATCATCATCAACTCTCGTACCGGCTCGGTGGTGATGAACCGCAACGTGACGCTCGACTCTTGTGCTATCGCACAGGGCAACCTGTCCGTTACGGTCAACAATCAGCAGAACGTGAATCAGCCGGATACGCCGTTAGCCGGTGGGCAGACCGTGGTTACCCAACAGACGCAGATCGATATGCGTCAGGAAGGCGGGGCGCTGCAGCGTGTGAATGCGGGCACCAATTTGAACAGCGTGGTCCGTGCGCTGAACTCACTGGGTGCGACGCCGATGGATCTGATGTCCATCATCCAGGCAATGCACAGTGCGGGCTGCATCAAGGCGGAAGTGGAGATCATCTAATGATGAAGCTCGATAGCAACAGTTCGGTTGATCAGGCCTCTGCGGCCTATGACATCAAGTCGCTGAACAAGCTACGCAATGATGCGGTCAAAAACGATCCGTCAGCGCTGAAAAAAGTGGCGAAGCAGGTCGAAGGTTTGTTCGTCAATATGATGCTGAAAAGCATGCGTTCGGCGCTGCCAAAAGATGGCTTGCTCAGCAGCGACCAGACCCGGTTGTACACCAGCATGTATGACCAGCAGGTTGCCCAGGATTTGTCAGCAAAAGGCCTGGGACTCGCTGACATGATGGTGAAACAGCTCAGCCGTAATGCTAACGAGCAGATCGGCAACGGTGTGGGTACCACGCCGATGCCTGTCAGCAAAGATGATTTTATGACGTCGTCCGCTTTCCCGCCGGCGTTGATGGGCGAGTTCCTGAAGCGCACCAATCAGGATGGGCAGAGCGCAACGAAGGCCGCGCCGGAATTGCCGCCGTCCTCTGAAGATTTCACGAATCGTCTGTCAATGCCTTCCATGATTGCCAGCCTGAAAACCGGCATTCCCCATCACCTGATTATGGCGCAGGCCGCGCTCGAATCTGGTTGGGGTAAACGCGAAATCACGACCAGCGACGGTAAGCCCAGCCACAACCTGTTCGGCGTGAAAGCAGGCAGTAACTGGAATGGGAAAGTGACGGAGATCATGACGACCGAGTTCGAAAATGGTCGGTCCTATAAGGTGAAAGAGAAGTTCCGCGTTTATGACACCTATTTGGACTCTATCAATGACTATATCTCTTTGCTGACCGACAACGCGCGTTATAAAGGCGTCGTCAATGCGAATAGCGCCGAGGCGGCGGCATACGAACTGCAGAGAGCCGGCTATGCGACCGATCCGCGTTATGGTGACAAGCTGGTTCAAATTATCGGACAGATTAAGAACACGACCGAGAAAGCGGTGAAGGCCTATACACACGACATAAGTAACTTATTTTAAACCGCTTTTATTTTTTAATTTCTTGCTCAAGTTTGTGTGGCCCTAGCCGATAACTTTATTAGACACCATTGCCGGTTAGAATTTGTAATCTAAAGGAAATTTCATGGCCAGTTCATTGATAAACATTGCGTCGTCAGGCCTGAAAGCTGCGAATGTGGCTATTAGCACCACGGCCAACAACATCAGTAACATTTACACTGATGGTTACAACAGACAGAGCGTATCTTTAGCGCAAAATACGGGTACGCAAAAGCCTTACGGCACTATCGGCAATGGCGTAAATGTTGTTTCCGTCGACCGGGCCTACGATTCCCTGGTAGTCAATCAGCTGCGCTCAGCGTCCAGCAACTACGCGGGTACAAAAGCCTATTCCGAGCAGGTTTCACAGATCGACAACCTGCTGTCGGACAGCGATAACAGCCTGTCCACGCTGATGTCTTCGTTTTTCTCTTCTATCCAGTCGCTCAGCACCAATGCGAGCGACGCTTCTGCGCGCCAGACGGTCATCAGCAGCGCGCAAAGTATGGTGAACCAGTTCAGCAGCACGGATAAATATCTGCAGGATATGGATTCGTCTATCAATGCTGAATTGAAAAGCAGCGTAGATCAGATCAACACCTACTCGAAGCAGATAGCGAATCTGAACGAAAAAATCGTTCAGCTCGGCAGCGGCTCCAGCTCGGCGAATGCGCTGCTTGACCAGCGTGACCAGCTGATTAACGAACTGAACAACTTCGTCGGCGTGACCACCACCACGCAGGACAGCATGGTCAGCGTCAGCCTGGCTAACGGCATGACCTTGGTACAAGGCAACGCGTCCTATAACTTAGTTACCATGACATCTCCGGACGATCCGTCAAGAACGGAAGTGGCCTATGACAATGGTATTAGCAAACCGATTCAGCTGAGCTCAGATTCGCTTGAAAGCGGTAGCGTCAGCGGTTTGCTTACGTTCCGTACTGAAACGCTGGATACCGCCCGTAACCAGCTGGGTCAGCTTGCGTTATCGCTGGCCAGCAGCTTCAACACTCAGCATAAAGAAGGTGTTGATCTTAACGGTGATGTGGGGACGGATTTCTTCAGCTTCACTCAGCCCAGTGTTATCAGCAACACGAACAATAAAGGCAGCGCCGCGCTGACAGCGACGTATACCGACACGACGGCGGTTAAGGCGAGCGATTACACGCTGAAATACACCAACGGCTCTTGGGGCGTCACGCGCACCTCTGACGGTGCCAGCGTCGATTACACCTCGGGAACCGACAGTAGCGGCAACACAACGCTGAGCTTCGACGGCGTGGAAGTGGCGGTCAGCGGTACAGCGACCTCTGGTGACAAGTTTACGCTGAACACCGTCAGCGAAGTGATTACCAACATGTCTGTGGCAATCTCTGACACAGCAAAAATCGCGGCAGCGCTCAATGACTCCAGCACGGGTGAGAGCGATAACCGTAATGCGGCCGCGCTGTTGGCGCTGCAAACCAGCAATCAGGTGAACGGTAATGCCACCTTCAGTGAAGCTTACGCCTCGCTGGTCGGTGAAATTGGTGTGAAAACGCAAAGTGCTGAGACTAACAGCACGACGCAATCAACCATAGTAACCCAGTTGACCGAGAAACAGCAGTCGATTTCCGGGGTCAACTCTGATGAAGAATACATTAGCCTGCAGCGCTACCAGCAGTACTACACGGCAAATGCTCAAGTATTGTCCACTGCCGGAGCGATTTTCGATGCGTTGCTGTCTGCGGTTAACTGATTGACTCGCTAATTCATTGAAAATAATATATAAATTAAATTTAAGGACTGTGTTATGCGTCTAAGTTCATCGATGATTTATCAGCAGAACATGCAAAGCATTACGAACGCCTACTCTAAATTTCAGAGCGCGTCGTTAGATTTGTCCAATGGACAGCTGGTCAACAAACCATCGGACGATCCTATTGCTTCGGCGCAGGCCGTTGTACTGGCGCAATCACAGTCAACGAATGAACAGTTTGCTACCGCTCGTGATACGGCGACCAGCAACCTGTCTCTGGAATCCACTGTTCTGGATCAGGTCACTGACGTGATTCAAAACGTCCAGACTCTGCTGGTTAAAGCGGCGAGCACGACTTACAGCGACTCCGACCGCCAGTCCATGAAAACGGAACTGCAGGGCTACAAAGATCAGCTCTTGACGCTGGCTAACACGACGGATAGTAACGGTAACTACATTTTTGCCGGTTACAAAACCGATACGGCCCCTTTTGTCGAAGATAGCGATGGCAACGTGTCCTATGTCGGTAGCGACAGCTCCGTGAGTCAAAAGGTGGATGCCAGCCGTACCATGACGACGGGCGACACAGGCACGACCGTTTTTCTGAGCTTGGCGGCGGGTTACAAAACTGAGCCAGACGGTTCAGCCAGTGAAAGCAACATGTTTAACAGCATTGATACCGCGTTAACCGCGCTGGATATTCCGCTGGATGATACGGGTGACGACACCACGACCACCGATGCTTACGTTGCGATGTTCGATAAAGCTAACCGAGGCATGGCTAACTCTTTGGATAACGTGTTGACCGTACAGGCTTCCGTCGGTAGCAAGCTGAACGAATTAACGACATTAGACAGTATTGGCGATAGCCGCGACCTGATCTATTCGGATCGCATGACCAGCCTGAAAGGGTCTGATGTCGATGATATGTACGAAATGATTTCCAATGTCACCATGCAACAGGTGGCGCTGCAGGCAGCGCAGAGCACGTTTTCTTCAATGAAAGGCATGTCGCTGTTTGAGATGAATAGTTAATTTGCAACAAATTTTGGAATACGCTTAAACCGGGCGTATTTGTTTAGGCGGTATCGTCCTGTTAATAGCAGGCGATACGGCCGTTTTTTTATTTTACGCATAGGGCTTTTTCTTTGCCCTAAGCGATTGAGACAGACAGGGTAGGCACCTATTCCGTTCAGGGTTGACGTGCTGCCAGCCCCTGCTGGCGTCAACAACCTTGTAATTTTTATCTTCTAAATGTTGACAGTCGCATAAACTTTTAAAAAGTACTGCCGATAATCTATGCAGATGGATGAATACATTTATTAAGGGGTAAGAGGATATGGCTACGACATCAAGCACGACCAGTTCTACTTCAGCAACTACGACCAGCACCGGTACCGGGTTAGTCACCTCGTTGGGCGTGGGCTCTGGCTTGGACCTGTCGGGAATTTTGGAGTCTCTGCAGGGAGTCGAAGACCAGAAACTTACCGCGATCACGAATAAACAAACTAGCTATGAGTCCAAGCTCACCGCTTACGGTACGCTGCAGAGCTCATTGGAAACGTTTTCAACCGCCACGCAAAAGCTGAGCGACAGCTCGCTTTACGCGACCAAAAAAACGTCGACAAATACTGCGTTCACGAGTACGGCGACCTCTAGCGCTACCTCGGGATCGTACGCTGTTAAAGTGACCCAGTTGGCGACGGCTCAGACACTGGCGACTAGCGCGCAGACGAGTAAAACCACGCAGTTGGGCGACAGCAGCCTGACCACGCGTAATCTGACTCTGCAGGTCGGTAGCGGCAGTGCGGTCAATATCGCGCTAACCAATGACCAGACTACGCTTTCAGGCATTGCTAGCGCCATCAATTCCGCCAAGGCGGGTGTGAGCGCGAGCATCGTGCAGTCGGGCGATAGCAGCTACCAGCTGACGCTGACCTCTGATACGACGGGTGAAACGTCAACGATGAGCGTGAGCTCAAATGACAGCACGTTGAATAGCAT
>NZ_CAMKXG010000161.1 GCF_946477055.1 Lonsdalea britannica
CGCAAAATCGGCTGTCTCCTGAGCAGGCGGTCTATCGCGTGGTGCTGCGGCTGTCGCCGGATAGCCCGGCACCGTCTCAGGTGGTGATCGGCCGGGTCGCCCTGACGGGGGAGTCGCGCAGCTTGTTGGGACGGCTGTGGCTGCGGGTGTCCGCCGTGGCGATCCGCGAGCTGTCATTTTGATCGCGCGACCCCGTCATCCCATATGAGGATCGGCCCTATCCTGCGGCGTCATGCCTGCCGGGGAAAGGTCGCGATCTTTTTTTCCAGACTGTGCTGTTGCCGACAGAGGTCGACCGCCTTTAAATCCGCCAGGAATGACTGGCGCCAGTGGCTGATGTCGTTGCGGTTGATGACCGCCATCATATCGCTGTGACGGGCGATCCGCTCCGCCAACGGCATGGTTAACGCCTGATCCAGCGCGCTGGCGACCTGATCGCGGTCGTACGGATTGACGATCAGGGCGGCGGTCAGTTCGTTGGCCGCGCCGGCGAATTTAGACAAAATCAATACGCCCGGATCGTTCGGATCCTGCGAGGCGACATACTCTTTGGCGACCAGATTCATGCCGTCGCGCAGCGGCGTCACCAGCCCGACCTCGGTATAGCGGAAAATTTTCATCAGCAGTCGGCGTTCAAAGTGCTGATTGAGGTAGTACAGCGGCGTCCAGTTCAGCGTGCCGTAGCGGCTGTTGATGCGACCGGCCTCGGTTTCCAACTGATGGCGAATATCCTGATAGGCCTGTACGTCGCCGCGCGAGGTCGGCGCGATCTGCGTATAGCGGACGTGACCGCGATGCTGTGGATAGTTTTCCAGCAATGATTCGAAGGCCAGGAAGCGTTCGGGCAGTCCCTTGGAGTAGTCCAGGCGCTCCACGGCAATCACGTTCTTCAGATTCACCAGACCGCGACGGGCCTCTTCCAGCTTGGCGGGCAACGGACCTTCGGCCATTTTGCGAATGCTTTCCGGCTCGATGCCGATGGGGTACACCTCGGTGCGAAACAGATTGCCGAACGCGCTGTAGGTCTGTTCGCCGACGGTTTTAACGGGCGTCAGCAGGGACAAACTTTCGAGAAATGCCTGCCGATCGTGTTCGGTTTGGAATCCGAGCAGATCGTATTCGCACAGTTTCTCCAGCAACTCCTCGCAGGGCGGCAGCGCGTTGAAGATATCCGGCGCGGGGAACGGGATGTGCAGGAAAAAGCCCATGCGGTTATTCAGGCCCAATTGACGGCATGCGGCTCCGAACGGCAGCAGGTGGTAGTCGTGAACCCACAGAATATCGTCCTCTTTCACCAGCGGCTGCAGGCGCTCCGCCAGCAGCGTATTGACGCGGCAATAGCCTTCCCACGCGCTGCGGTCATAAGACACCAAGTCCAGACGGTAGTGAAAAGCGGGCCAGAGAACGGTATTGGAGAACTGACAGTAATACTCTTCGTAGTCCGTGTGGCTCAGGTTGAACGAGGCGTAGGTAATGCCGTCGTTTTTCTGTATCTGTAGCGGCAACGGATCGTCGCTGATGTCTCCGTTCCAGCCGTACCACAGCCCACCGCTGCTTTTGAGCGCATCCAATATGCCGACAGCAAGACCGCCGGCGCTCTGTCTCTTGCTATCGGGGGCGGCAATTCTGTTCGAGATGACGACTAATCGACTCATAGCTTTAGCTCCTTACCAATGAAATTTTGTTTTCATACATGGCCTGCTGCTGTGTGAGCCAAAGATGTACCGCGGCGACGTTGGCGAGTCGGTAGCGCGCTTCGCTGGGCCCTGGGCCGACTTTGACGGAAATGCCGCCCAGTGCGTTCACCTGACGGAATCCGGCTTCGTCGGTGGTATCGTCGCCGATGAAAAGCGGCGTGCGCCCGGCGAAAGGGGGAGATTGCATAAAGGTGTTAATGGCGGCGCCTTTATTCGCCCCGCGTGGTTTCAGTTCGACCACGCATTTGCCGGTTTGTACGGTCAGCTGCGGATAGCGCTGACAAAGCGACTCCGCCAGCGCCGTGACTTCCGGCTTATAATCGGGGGCCTGACGGTAGTGCAATGCGAAGGACGCGCCCTTATTTTCCAGTCGACAGCCGGGAAGCGAGGCCAGCCCGCGAGTTAACGCGTCCTGCAAAGCGCTGACGATATCGTCCGGGAGGGGCGTTTCATGGCGTTGCCCATCAATTTCGCGCCGTTCTGCGCCGTGGATCCCCGCAGCGGGCAAGACGAGTGGGGCGACCAGCGCGTCCAGCTCTGCAATCGGGCGTCCAGAGATCAACGCCAGCGCGCCATCGTTACCGGTAAAAAGGGTATGCAGCGTATGACAGATCGCAGGGGGGACGACCACCTGTTCGGGGGTGGGCTGGATCTCGGCCAGCGTGCCGTCGAGATCGAAGAAGAAAGCATAAGCAGCTAAGCGTAAAGGGGGTTCTGGTGCCTTGTCTGTCATCGTACCGCTCCTCCTTTTGAGAAATTATTTGGAATCTGTTTGGCGTTACGTCAATACTGCGCCTGATAGCTCCTTTTGCTGATACATGAAAATAAGGCAGTGCCGTTAATTATAGGCAGCGATGAATAATTCGCCAGCTAAATAATGGTTTTTTATCCATGATCTGTGGCGGTTTTTCAACCATGAGTTTCACATGGTTTTAAGGTTTTTTATTGATTATTAAGTCTTTTAACGATTTTCCCTCGCCGTTCTATCTTAGTCTCATACGATATATAGCCAGCGAATTCAGCGTGCTATATTTCTAAGCCAATGCTCTGTTTTCAGCGGTCTTCCCTCCTTTTCCTGGCCTGACCAAAATCTCATTGAACCGTATGCGAAGAGTAACCTATGGCTTCTCACCCGATTGATTTTCTTCTGATTGGAAACAATTTTGGCACCGCCGAAATGCGCGAGGTATGGTCTGAACGCAACCGCCTGGCGCAGCAGATTGAGGTGGAAGTCGCGCTGGCGTGGGTCGAAGGGGAGCTGGAGGTGATTCCTCCGCAGGCCGCGGCGGAAATCGCTGAACGTGCAGATGCCGCCGCGCTGGATCTCGACGCGTTAGCGCAGGACGCGGCGCGGATGAAACACTCCCTGATGCCGACGATCAACGCGTTGCAGCGGCAGTGCGGCCCGGCGGGTGAATATATTCACTATGGCGTCACCACGCAGGATATCGTCGATACCGGTACGGTATTGCAGCTGAAGCAGGCATTCCAGATTGTGGTGCGCGACACCCGGCTCATCGCGCTTGAGCTAAAGCGTCTGGCGCAGAAACACCGGCAGACATTGATGACGGGCCGTACGCACGGCATGCAGGCGCTGCCGACCACGTTCGGCTTCAAGCTGGCGGTCTGGCTGGATGAGTTCATCCGGCACCTGCAACGGCTGGAGGAGATTCGCGAACGCGTGCTGGTGGGTAATATCAATGGCGCGATCGGCACCTATGCTTCGTTCGGAGAGCTGGGGCCTGAGATTGAACGCAGGACGCTGGATCGTCTTGGGTTGAATACGCCGACGATTAGCTGGCAGTCCGCCCGTGATCGCTTCTCCGAGTTCGCCTCCGTGGCGGCATTAATCAGCGGCACGTTGGGGAAAATCGGCAACGAGCTATACAACCTGATGCGCACTGAAATCAACGAAATCGAAGAGCCGTTCTCAGCAGGCAAAATCGGCTCCACCACCATGCCGCACAAACGTAATCCCGCTGCGCTGGAGGGATTGGCGAGCCTCACACCGCCGCTCCTGAAGAGCGTGGCTCTTATCCATGAATCCATGAAGGTAGAGCATGAACGCGACGCCATGAGCTGGCGGGCGGAGTGGATTGCGCTGCCGGAAATCAATATCTACCTGTCCGCCCAGCTGCAAACCGCGCTGGGGGTTCTGCGCGGCATGTCGGTCAACGAAAGTCAGATGCGGATCAATCTGGCGCGGCAGGACGGGTTGCTGCAATCCGAGAAAGTCATGTTTGAAATGGGTCAGCGGCTGGGCAAACAGACCGCTCATCATCTGGTGTACGAATGCGCGATGGCCGCGTTTGAAAACCATCAGCCGTTTAAGACGACGCTGCTGGAGCACCCGGTGCTTTCACAACATCTCAACGCCGACGAGCTGGACAGGTGGCTGGACCCGACGAACTACGTCGGTCACGCCGTGCTGAAAGTCGATGATGTGATTCGCCATGCGGAACGCGTCGGCCTCCTTACCCTCTCTGCCTAAAGAGTGAACACGCCATGAGTCTACGATTTCGCCTGGCCACGTTAGCCGATGACGACGCGTTTTTGGCGCTGACGGCCGCCGCCTATGCGCCGATACGGGCGTTGGGCATCCACTTCGACGCCGCGCATGCGGATCTCGAAAGGGTGCGTCGGCATATTCAAAACCACGGCGTTTACGTGATGGAAAAAGACGGGCGTCTGGCTTCCTCCTTTACCGTGCGCTATCCGTGGGGGCCGAATCCCGGACCTTACGGGCTGCCGCATCTGGGCTGGTTCGCCACCCATCCGGACTTCAAACAACAGGGGCTGGGCCGTCAGATGCTGACCTGGCTAGAGCAGGAGATTCTGATCGGTCAGCTCAAGACGCCAGCGGTCACGCTCGGCACGGCTCAGCAGCATCCCTGGCTGTTGGCGATGTACCAAAAATATGGCTTTGAAACCATTGGGCAGGCCGATTTGGGCAAGGGCCACCTGACTATTTACATGAAAAAAGTGTTTCACCCGCAGCACGATGCGCAGTGAACGCAGCACCCTTCGACAAGAGAGGCGTAATGATGAAATTGAAAGCACTGACCCTGTCCGCCGCCGCACTGGCCGCCGCGTTAATCACAGCCGGGTGCGACGCTCAGAATAGCGGCGACGATGCCAAAGTGTTGCGTATCGGCGCAACGGGTCAGAGTTACCCCAACGCATTTAAACAGGACAACAAACTGGTCGGGTTCGATGTCGAGGTGGCGGAGGACATTGCTAAAGAGCTGAACTACCGGATTGAGTGGGTAACGGCCGACTTCAGCGGCATTATGGGGCAGTTGGAAGCGAAAAAGCTGGATACGGTGGCGAACGTGGTGGCGATTACGCCGGTTCGCCAGCAAAAATATGACTTTTCCCAGACGTATGGCTATTACGGCAGTCAGATCGTCACCCATAAGGAGAATGCCGACATCAATACGCTGGACGATCTGAAAGGGAAAACGGTGGCGGGCGTACTGGGGTCCAACCACGTTAATAATCTGAAGAAAGCCTTCCCTGACGGCAGTATCACCATCCGTACCTATGAAAACCGCGACGGCGCGATGAGCGACGCGCTGGCGAAACGCGTGCAAGGGTATGTCCAATCGGGACCGATCCTGCTGGCGGAAATCAACAAGCGCAATCTGCCCTTTAAGCTGGTGGGCGGTCCGCTGGTGGTTGAGTCGGTCGGGTTCCCGTTCCATAAGGATGAGAAGGGCGAAGCGCTGCGCAAACAGTTTGACGAGGCGTTGCAGCGGCTACGTGATGATGGTCGTCTGAAAGCGCTGTCCATCAAGTATTTCGGCGACGATATCACGACGCCCCCCGCTTCCTGAACCGACTGGAAACAGAGTGGCAAGCCCGCAGGTATGACGTATGAATATTGATTTTGGCTATCTGTTAAACGTGTTTCCCCAGGTGCTGATGTATGTGCCGACCACGCTGCTGCTGGCGGTGGTATCGATGCTGTTCGCCATTATCCTGGGACTCGCGCTGGCGCTGCTGCGCGAAAGCCGATTCCTGGTGGTGGTGAAGCTTGTTGAGCTGTATATCTCGCTGTTTCGCGGTATTCCGTCGTTGGTGCAGCTGTTCATTATTTATTTCGGTTTGCCGCAGCTGTTTCCCGAGCTGAATGGCATGTCGGCGATGTCGGCGGCCATTATCGGTTTCAGCCTGAAAAACTCTGCCTATATGGCGGAGATTTTCCGCGCGGCGCTGGCTTCGGTCGACCCGGGCCAGACGGAGGCCGGATTGTCGGTGGGGATGAACCGGGCGCAGATCTACGGCCGCATCGTGCTGCCGCAGGCGTTGTTGAACGCGCTGCCTGCCACCGGCAACACCTTTATTTCGTTGATTAAGGACACGTCGGTCGCTTTCGCGCTGGGCGTCTCCGAACTGTTTGCCGAGGGCAAGATGATTGCCGCCGAATCGCTGCGTTTCTTCGAAACGTTTTTGGTGGTCGGGCTGGTGTACTGGCTGCTGATCCTCATTTACGCGCGGTTGCAGGCCCTGCTGGAAAAGAAACTCAGCCATTCGCGTCAGCGATAAGGAGCGGACATGATTAGCATCAAACATCTGACCAAGCGTTTTGGCGAGCGCGCGGTGCTGAACGACATCAGTCTCGAGGTCGCGAAGGGGGAAGTGGTGGCGATCATCGGGCCGTCCGGCTCGGGGAAGTCGACGCTGTTGCGCTGCATGAACTTGCTGGAGTCGCCGGAAGCAGGCACGATTGTCATCGGCGAACGAACGCTGGACTGCCAGCGATATACGCGCAAGGAGGCCCACGCGCTGCGTCAGCAGACGGCGATGGTCTTCCAGAACTACAACCTGTTCAAGAATAAAACCGCGCTGGAGAATGTGACCGAAGCGCTCATCGTTGTGAAGAAAATGCCGAAAGCGCAGGCCCGGGAGAAGGGCATGGCGCTGCTGGCGCGGGTCGGTCTGGAACCGCAGGCCGGGCAGTATCCGGTGACGCTATCCGGCGGTCAGCAGCAGCGGGTCAGCATCGCCCGGGCGCTGGCGGTCGAGCCGCAGGCGATTTTGTTCGATGAGCCGACCTCGGCGCTGGACCCGGAGCGGGTGCATGAAGTGCTGCAGGTCATTAAACAGCTGGCGAAAAACGACACCACGATGGTGATCGTCACCCACGAGATGCAGTTCGCCAAAGAGGTGGCTGACCGGGTGATCTTCATGGCTGACGGCCGCATCGTGGAGCAGGGACCGGCGGAACAAGTCATCAGCTTTTCCGACAACCCGCAGACGCAGCGCTTCCTGCGGCAGTTAACGACGATCCATGAACCGACGGAATATGTTATCTGATCGATTCTCACCTTTTTGTCACGCCCGGCATTGCCGATGGCGTCACCGTTAGGAGTTTCCGACTATGAGAGTGAACCCTCAGCATGAACCTCTGGCGCAATTCGTTCAGGCGTTTCGCCACGATATGCACCAGTACCCCGAACTGTCTAATCAGGAGTTCGAAACCACCCGTAAAATCCGCGCGGAGCTGGAAAAAGAGGGGATTCGCATCCTCGATCTGCCGCTGAAAACCGGACTGGTGGCGGAGATCGGTAGCCCTGAAGCGGAGCCGCTGGTTGTGGTGCGCGCGGATATTGATGCTTTGCCGATTGAAGAAGAGTCCGGCGTCGCGTTCAGCTCCCATCATCAGGGCGTGATGCACGCCTGCGGACACGACTTTCATACGTCGGCGGCGCTGGGCGCGGCGATATTGCTGAAACGGGCGGAGTCCGAGCTAAAAGGCCGGGTCCGCATTCTGTTTCAGGCGGCGGAAGAGACAGGGTTAGGGGCGCCGGACGTCATCGCCACCGGCGCGCTGGACGGAGCGACGGCGATTTTCGGGATCCACAACGATCCGACGCTGCCCGTTGGCGTGATCGGGGGTAAGGATGGCGCGCTGACCGCGGGCGTCGATCGTTTTGAAATCAAGATCGCCGCCAAAGGGTGTCATGCGGCGAAACCGCATGAAGGCAACGATCCGATCATCATTGTGGGACAGCTGATCGGCGCGGTGCAGACGATCGTCAGCCGGAACGTCCCGTCGGACAATAACGCGGTGGTGTCGATTACGCAGGTACACAGCGGCAGTACCTGGAACGTCATTCCCGACACGGCCTATCTGGAAGGCACGGTGCGAACCTTTAGTGCGGAAGCGCGCGACCTGATTGAACAGCGCTTTCGGCAAATTGTGGCGGGGATCGCCAGTACCTACGGCGCGGAGATTGAGCTGCTATGGCATGCGGGACCGCCGTCGGTCGTCAATACGCCTCGTTGGGTGGAGTTCTCCTTACAGGTCGCCAGCGACGAGGGGTTTGAGGCTCGCCGCGTGGAGGCCAGTCCTATTGGCGAAGATTTCTCGTTTTATCAGCAGAAGCTGCCGGGTACGTTCATGATGGTTGGCTCCGGCGGACCGTACGCGCTGCATCATCCTAAATTCCGGGTGGACGATCGGGCGCTGTTTCCGACGGCGCATTATCTCTACAGCGTCGCGCGCAAAAGCCTGGAGCACCTGTCGCAGGAAGCGTGATCACCTCCGCGGTGAGGCTGATAAAGGGGGATGCCCTGTGGCACCCCCGGCGACCGACGCAGATAGCGGCAGCTCTACACCGCAAAGTCCCGTTTTCAGTCCTAAGCGGCGGTTATCGGGACTGTCTTCTTTAAGCGACAGGTAGGTTTCAGACTGTCGTCAAAAGAAGACGGATAACGTTTTGATCAATAGGGTTTATT
>NZ_CAMKXG010000162.1 GCF_946477055.1 Lonsdalea britannica
CTGCAGGCCGTCAGAGAAGCATGGCTACTGCCGGCCTGCAGCGTTTGCTGCGCACGCAGGAACGGGCTGACCAGAACGCGATCGATGTCGATACCCTGGCTAGACAACCAGGCGGCCATCTGACGAGACTCATCACATCCACGAGCACTGAGAGGACGAAGCGCATCACTGGCTGCGTCAGGTATGGCATCGCCGTGACGCATGATCAAAACTTGCATATTACACCGCTATATTGATGGAAAAGCTGTGCGCGTAACGAGGTGAAAGGCGCTGCCGACGCTCGTGCATCCGGCTGCGCCCGACCGACGGAAACACACGGTTCAGGAGCTGATTGCTGGCGTTTTAACCAGACCGAAGCGCATTTTTTTACTCCAATTGGCTGCCGATAGCAACCGAACGACCGCCTCGGGCGAGCGACGAATACATTGCCGCGCAAGGAGGATTCATTTAATGATTTATTTTTCAGGTAGTTATAAGGTGCAAAACCATCACCTACACAGAAAACAAAACATCGTGTTGTTTTTTGTGTAGACGGTTATTCACACTTTCACCACACCATCAGATGTGGCCTGCTTATTCAGACCGATACCTTTCAGCATAGTTCGCCATGCGCTGCGCTGAGGATATTCTCACAGGAGAATCCCCTTCGGAAATCAGTACCATTGGGAGTAAGGAACGACGCCGGGAAGTCCGGCGGTCGTGATTCGGAGGGAAGCCCCTCCGAGATGAAAAGCTTAGCGCAGGCCCAGCTGGAAAATCAGGGTTTCCGCCTGGCAGGCAAAAGTGAAGTCGATATCCATCTTCACGCCACCGTCTACGTCAGCGAACGTGCTGTCGATAACGCAAGGGTCGGATTCCACGGAGCGAGCTTTGTCGGTCAGTACCTTTTGCATGGCTTCCGCTTCTGCGCGGTCAGCAAACACACGGCTGTACGAAGCGGTGCAGTCGGTATTGTCCATGATGGTACCGACATCGACACAGCAACAAGCGGCCGTTTCTTCAGCGCTGCATTTGTTTATTGGATTGGTCATTACAAGGCTCCTCTGCGGTCATACCTGAAGGCCAGGCATGTTCCGGATCGTAAAAGGTCGTTTCGACTTTATTTTACCCGTCGCATCGCCGGAGCACTAGGACTTACTGACACTAAGGATATTAACGGCTTCTCCCTTTCCCCCTTCTTTTCCCGCCGCACCGGTGTAATCCCCCTCGCCTGCGGAAACCCCTTAAATATCGATCCATTTATTTCACAAAATAAAAACAATTACAGATCGAAACCTTGATAATCGAATCTTTTTGTAACTGGTCTGATTTGTCACAAAGAGTAGCCAACCTACAATGCGCGTCCTTTTGTTACAGTTTCACTAAGTAACAGCGCTCAACAACAAAATACAATGAGGTTTTGGTCATGCACCAGAAAGGCCTGCTGAAAAAAACATCGCTTGCTGTGGCTCTAGCGCTGTTATCCAGCCATGCATCCGCCGCAGGTTTCCAGCTTAATGAATATTCCTCCTCAGGACTGGGACGCGCATTCTCAGGCGAAGGCGCCGTCGCTGATAACGCGACATCCGGCAGCCGCAACCCCGCGACGATGGCCTTGTTTGACCGCCCCGCGTTCTCTATCGGTGCCATTTATATCGATCCGGACGTTAATCTGCAGGGTAAAAACTCCCTGACGGGACGCGGCGATACCAGCGCGCACAACATCGCGCCAGCGCAATGGGTGCCTAACCTGCACTACATTATGCCGCTGAACGATCGCTGGTCCGTCGGCGCATCCGCCGTCACTAACTACGGACTGTCGACGGAGTTTCCCTCCGACTACGCTGCGGGTTCCATCGGCGGCACAACCAAGCTGATGACCTCCAACCTTAACCTCAGCGCCGCTTACCGTCTGAACCAGCACTTTAGCCTTGGGCTGGGCGTTGACGCGGTTTATGCGAAAGCGAAAATTGTGCGTACCGCAGGCGAGCTGGCGTATATCCCTGCCTCACGAGGCGGTCTGGCGGGCGTGGTGAACGGCCCTTCTTCCGAGATAGCGCATCTGGAAGGCGAAGAGTGGGGTTATGGCTGGAACGCCGGTCTTCTGTATGAAGTCGACGAAAATAACCGCATCGGTCTGACCTATCGTTCCAAAGTCGACATCGACTTCAAGGGCGATTACAAAAACGATCTGCCCCGCGTTATCGCCACCAATACCACCACGGGCACCGGCGGCCAGTACATTCCTGGTGCGCTGACGCTGTCGCTGCCGGAAATGTGGGAGTTCTCCACCTACCACCGTGTCGCGCCGAAATGGGCGGTTCACTATAGCTTCACTTACACCAGCTGGAGCCAGTTCGAAGAGCTGAGAGCCACCGGCAGCAATAATCAGCAGCTGTTTGAGAAGCAGGAACATTTCCGCGACGCGTATCGTATGGCGCTCGGCACGACATACTATTACGACGACACCTGGACTTTCCGCACCGGTATCGCATTTGACGATAGCCCGGTACCGGCGGAAAACCGCTCTGTCTCGATCCCAGACCAGGACCGCTTCTGGTTTAGCGCCGGAACCACCTATGCGTTTAACAAGGACGCCTCCGTCGATCTGGGCATCTCTTACATGCACGGTAAAACCGTGACCATTAATGAAAAAGTGGCTGACAACTCACCGGCGACCTACAGCTTTACCTCGAAAGGCACCGCCTGGCTGTACGGCATCAACCTGAACTATCGCTTCTGATCGGTTCATCCCGCGCCAGCAGTTCTTAGCGCGCGGGAACACTTCATATATTCACGTCTTTGAGACGATCAAAAAAGGCCGCTTACGCGGCCTTTTTTATGAGCTATTGAAGCAGAATCGGAATTACTCCGGTTTCACTTCCATATAGTTCAGTTTCAGGGTGCTGCTGGTGTAGCTACGGATCTTGTTGGTCAGCTCAATGTCGCCATCCAGTTTTTCACCGTAAGAAGGAACGATTTCCTTCAGCTTAGCCTGCCATTCCGGCGTTGCGATTTGGGTCTTGAAGACCTTCTTCAGCACGTCCAGCATGATCGGCGCAGCGGTAGAAGCACCCGGAGAGGCGCCCAGCAGTGCAGCGATAGTGCCATCCTGAGAACTTACGATTTCAGTACCCAGTTTCAGCACGCCGCCTTTATCTGCATCTTTCTTGATGACCTGTACACGCTGACCGGCAACGCTCAGTTTCCAATCTTCTTTCTTCGCGTTCGGGAAGTATTCCTGCAACGCGGCGAAACGATCGTCATCGCTCATCATCACCTGGCTGATCAGGTATTTCACCAGATCGAAGTTATCCAGACCCACATGCACCATCGGCATAAAGTTGGAGGTGCTGACTGACGCGAACAGATCCCACAGCGAGCCATTTTTCAGGAATTTGCTGGAGAAGGTGGCGAACGGCCCAAACAGCACGACTTGTTTGCCGTTGAAGACACGGGTATCCAGATGCGGAACGGACATCGGCGGAGCCCCTACGGACGCTTTACCGTAGACTTTCGCCATGTGACGTTTCACGACTTCAGGATTGTCCGTCACCAGGAACTCGCCGCCGACCGGGAAGCCGCCGTAGTTATCAGCTTCAGGAATACCGGATTTCTGCAGCAGTTGCAGTGCCGCGCCGCCTGCGCCGATGAAGACGAATTTCGCTTTAATCACGCTTTCTTTGCCATCATTTTTCAGATCGGCAACCACGACGTTCCAGGTGTTATCACTGTTACGTTTCAGGTCACGGACTTCATGATTCAGCTGCAAAGAGAAGTTCGGATTCTGCTTCATGGAGTCAACCAGCTGGCGGGTCACTTCACCGTAGTTAACGTCAGTACCAATCGGCATGCGGGTAGCAGCGACTTTCTGATTCGGATCGCGGCCTTCCATTACCAGCGGAGCCCACTGTTTAATGGTGTTGGCGTCGTTGGTGAATTCCATACCGCGGAAAAGCGTGCTGTGCTGTAGTGCATTGTAGCGTTTGTGCAGGAAGTCGACGTTGTCGTCGCCCCAGACAAAGCTAATGTGGGGAACGCTATTGATAAAGGAAGTAGGATCCTTCATCACGTTATTTTTAACCTGATAGGACCAGAACTCGCGGGAGATTTCAAATGCTTCGCTGATTTCAACGGCTTTGACGATTTCGACCGAGCCATCGGGTTTTTCCGGGGTATAGTTCAACTCCATAAAAGCAGAGTGTCCGGTACCCGCATTATTCCAGCCGTTTGAACTTTCCTGGGCAACGTTATCCATACGCTCGACCATGTTAATGGTCCAGTTGGGCTCCAGCTCTTGCAGGTAGGTGCCCAATGTTGCACTCATAACGCCGCCGCCGATCAGTACTACATCCACGGTTTTATCCTCTTCTGCCACGGCAGATTGCGTTACTCCCATGATCCCTAAACAGAGGACCGAAATGAGTAGTTTTTTCATGCTTTACATCTCTTAATGTGAATTGTTATCCCTGCAGGTGAAACAAAGTCATCCCATCCCGACGAGCAAGATAACGGTACAGAAGTGGTGAAAGAGCAGTAAGACTGCTTTTGGTCAATTTTATGCTAGATCAAAACGAGTCTGGCTGCCCGTTCAGAGCTGCTGAAACGTCACTCTCACAAACAGGGTAGCATTATTGTTACATGGCTGATGAAAATAAATTTATGTAATTAAATAAACATTCAACAGACCGGTAACTTCTCACAAACAATCTCTTATGTGAAGATCTAAAAGACGAGTCTTGAAAAAACAACGAATAAGGGCGCCCGAAGGCGCCGACATACGGAGGTGCGAGGTGGGTATTTATTGCGCGTCGATTTCCTGAAGGCTGCCTTCAATTTCTTTGGCATTCGGGTTCACCGGCGGCGGTGCGGCTCCCCCACTCGCCAGGAAATCATGGCGCTGGAAGTACGCTTCACGCATCATCAGATAAGGGTCGGATGAGTTCTTCAACAGGCCGTCAGAATCCAGCAGCTGAGCGCGTGTTTCCAACCCTTCGATCATCCATTTACCCGCAGACATCCAGAATGTCAGGTAGCTTAACGGCGGGTAAAGCGTATCGACGAAATTCCCGCCGTCTTCACGCAACGTTGCGCTGCCATATCCCGGCAACACCACGTAGGGACCGTAGCCCACATCGTAATACCCCAATGTGCTCCCGAAGCGACGAGGCTCTTCTTTTTTCGCCAGCTTGGGGTTAGCCATCGTGGCGACATCAATCAGACCGCCCATCCCGACGATAGTATTAAGGAAGAAACGGTTAAAATGGACCATCGCTTCGTATGGCTTGCCTTCGGCGAAATAGTTCACCATCGCAGCCGGCTCCGACAGGTTATCGAAGAAGTTCGTCAAACCGTTACGGGCGGGATGCGGGACATAATCACGCCAGACCACGGCGGCGGGTCGCACCAGATAGGGGTCCAACAGATAGTAGTTAAAGCTGAACATGCTTCGGTTGAAGCCTTCCAGAGGATCTGAACGCCCCTGCTGCGTGGTGTCTCTGGAACTGGCGCACGCAACGAGCAACAGACTTGCTAAAACCACTCCCCCGAGGCGGAAATTCATAACCATTCTCCCTGCTTAATTTTTGTATGCCCTTGTAAAAAGGCACCGTTTACCGACGGAGGCGGAAACGTCATGCCGCATTTAGTGTATCACCATACGATAAATTCACGTCCGCTACGTTAACCGGCGACGCGATGCCGACGTACGTCTCAACACCTCAGTAAGGCGGCTGACTCCGCCGGTTTCCGCACGGATAAACAGGCCTAATACGGTTCTTCAAGCTGAGCGGCATCAGCAAAGCCTCCTGGTGATCGCAGGCAGACCGCCATCCCCCAAACATCATTGAAGGACGTAAAAGCTAATACCACATTCTGTCCTCATGGATCATTAACACGAACTGCTGCCAGCACTCTTTTTTACCCGGACGCGGCCTAAGGAATGAGTAAGGCGTCATACCGAGAGTCCGACCGCATTTGTGCTCCCCTTTCCCTCTCTCTGAAAAAACTGCGCGGCAATGAAGACTGACTATGCTTATAAGTCAGTTTCCGCCAACACGATGCTAACGGAAAAATCAGTTATGAATGATCCTCGTTCAAAGAACAATCGCAGCGTAGAGAGTCACGAAAGCCGTCAGGGACAAGACATCGTCGTGGATGAACATTCCCTGCCCTCCCCGGCCGCCGCTATCCATGAGCGTATCCGGCAGGAGGGTCAAAAAGAGCTGGTGCGAGATGGCCGAGCGCTTTTGTGGTCCGCCATCGCCGCCGGACTGTCGATGGGGACATCGCTCATCGCCATGGGCCTGCTTCACGCCGAACTCAAGGGCGTGACGGGAGCACATCTGCTGGAGAGTTTCGGTTACACGCTGGGCTTCATCATCGTCATCATGGCGCGCCAGCAGCTGTTTACGGAAAACACCGTCACGGCCGTACTGCCGATTATGCATCAACCCAGCGTGCATAACTTTCGCCTGTTATTGCGACTATGGGGGATCGTGCTGTTCGGCAATCTCATCGGCACCGCACTGGCGGCGTTGGGGTATACGGCACTGCCCGTCTTCAGCGCGGAGGTACGCCATGCGTTCTCCGACATCGCCCTTCACGTGATGGAGAATCCCCCGGAGGAGATGTTTGCCAACGCCATGGTCTCCGGCTGGATCATCGCCACGATGGTATGGATGCTGCCGAACGCCGGTAACGCGAAAATCCTGGTGATTATCATCATGACCTGGCTTATCTCCGCCAGCAACCTGACGCATATTGTCGCGGGAGCCACTGAGATTTTTTATTTGGTCTTCAATCAGCAGCTGTCGTGGCAGGCGTTCATCTGGCCCTTCGCGCTGCCGACGTTGGCGGGCAACATTATTGGCGGCACCTTCGTTTTCGCGCTGATCAGCCACGCTCAGATCCGTAGCGACCTGCCGGGCAAAGACAAAAAAAACGTCAAACTTAACGATGAAAAGGATGAACCATCACGCTGAAGTGGTGGAGGATTGAGCAAACGCACTGCTAAGTGCTTATGGACGCGGCTAAATCGAGTATAATGCCCGCCAGCCGCGTCCCCATAGTTAAATGGATATAACGAGCCCCTCCTAAGGGCTAGTTGTAGGTTCGATTCCTGCTGGGGACGCCATCACAACGCGAATAGACGCGAACTCAAAAGAACGAATCCGCAATAAAACCCATTCAAACAAGCATCCATAGCGAACCGAAGAGAACTAAAGCGAATCGACTATAACGCTATCTTGCGGGCATTTTTCAGGCATAGATAAATTCACATGGACAATATGCCCACATAAACAGATAGAGGCTGCAAAGCCGAAATCTATCGGGTATCACCTTTCTGATTCTGGCGGCCTTTTTTATTCATTACTCCTGCCAGTAAGAAAGTGTGGCACCTGCGTTACCGTTTTAAGGCAGAGAGAAAACGCTAGTCATAGGCGAATACCCATGTATCTCATAAGCTGAAGCTAGGGCTAAAGCATCCAAAACAAAATTGATGATCAGCTCCGGAGGTTGACCTTGGCCCCAAATCAATGCAGTCATAAACTAGAGATCTTTGTCTTTTTGAAGACTTGGAATGAATTCAGCCTGAGTCATGTCATTTAAGGATGAATGAGTTCTCTCATGGATCGATCTGCGTCAGGGCTGGACGCTACTGGCGACATGCTGCACTGACATGCCTGCGAGGGCGTTTTCTGCGCAAATTGAGGCCTTTCAAGGCAATAAATACGTTTTTTTCTTATGGTTAACCCGCCAGCCCTCGCGCCGCAACTGGATATGAATACGCGGACATCCATACCGTATCCGGGTTCCGCTATCATCGGATGCGTTGGGTGATTGCCCGATCATCACGCCAACTCTGCCAGTGGTAGACAGTTCTGCTCTGCATCATCAGACCGCATCCCCGACGGACACTGATACGATAAGCTTCCAGCAGGAAATGCACCGCTTGACGCTTCTGAGCCGGCCTCAGAACTTTCGCTTCAATACCTCCTGAAGCATCTCCTTGCCCCAGTCTCAGGTCTACCACCAGCTTCTTCAGGCGCTGATTTTAATCCTCCAACTGCCGCAGACGTCGCAGTTCGTCACGCCCAGCCCGGCGAATTTCTTCTTCCAATTGTGAAAAGTGGCCTCAGAGATCCCCATCTTTCTGCAGACTTCCCCGACGCGGGTACCAGTTTCGGCCTGCTTTAGCGCAAACGCAATTTGTTCTTTTGTATTACGGGTCTTTTTCATGGCAATGAGCCTCTCTGGGGGATAGAAGAAAGACCGAATAATACTTCAGTCTAGACTGGCACTATTTTTAAGGAAAGAGCACGGGCAGGCGTGGCGGGGATAT
>NZ_CAMKXG010000163.1 GCF_946477055.1 Lonsdalea britannica
GCGCTGAACAGGTGCGTGACTACCTCGAGGTGTTAGCTGCTCAGGGCGTGGGGTCGGTGCTGGTGATCTCGCATTTGCCGCTGGTCGGTTACCTGGTTGCGGCACTGTGTCCGCAAGAAACGGCCCCGATGTTCGCTACCTCGGCCGTGGCCGACGTTCAGTTCGACGCCTCTGGCGCAGGTGTGTGCCAGTGGCAGGTCAGCCCGGCCCAGCTGGTTGCTAAAGCCGCCAAAGCCAAATAAGCCCGCTCAAGTCTCATCGGTCGGTATGCCTCTAGCAGGGCATACCGGCACCGCACGACGTCTCTCCCATATTCACCCTGATGTGTTTTCCCCGTACGCCATATGTTGGCCATACAAGGTTTTGCCGCGATCTAAAGACCGCATGAGTCAGATTCATTGAGGGGCGGCGAGACGCGCCACGGGAAAATGGAGGAACAGGTAGGCGGCAATTTGCCGCCGACATGTTGGGAGCGTTACCTGGCGTTGCTATCTAGCGTCACCAGTACGAGTAATGCAGCGTCGCCGCCGAATTCGCGCGGGGCCTGATGGAAAGCCACAACGTCGGGATGCTGAGCCAGCCACAGCGGCGTTTGCTGTTTGAGTATATGTTTGCCATGACCGTGCATCACGCAGGCGCAGTAGACATGCTCCCGGCGGCAGGCGGCCAGCAGCGCGCCCAACTCCTGCTTGGCTTCCTGTTGAGTCAGGCCATGCAGATCTAAAAACAGCTCCGGCGGATAATCCCCTCGGCGCAGCTTTTTCAATTCATAGTGGCTGGCGCCGGAGCGAACGTAGCGAACCGGGCCGTCGTTCTCCAATAGCGGTTGAAACTCATCCGAAAAATAAAAGCAGGCGTCGCGCTGCTCCTGCATGGCTTTACGCGGCGGCACTTCTGAGAGTTTGCGGCGCGGCGGTTGATAACGATAGGTGTCCTGAGTCAGACGTCTGGCGCCTGCGACCGAAGCGCGAAAAAGCGCCTGCTCCTCCTCATCCAGCCTGTATTTGTTTTTCATCAGCGCTGTACTCTGTCTTGGTTTTTCCTAAGTGTACCTTTTCTTGCGCCCTCCGCTAAGGCTTGAGGGGCCGCAGGACGGTGATATCTGCTGATTTGTAGCAGGCTTCATGGCAAACTAGGCGGCAATTTGATTTTCAGAGATGTCTGCGGAGGACAACCTTGGACAAAATTTTCGTCGATGAAGCGGTCAACGATCTGCATACCCTTCAGGATATGTTGCGTTGGACGGTCAGCCGGTTTAACGCCGCACAGGTCTATTACGGTCATGGGACCGACAACTCTTGGGACGAGGCGCTGCAGCTGGTGTTGCCGAGTCTGTATCTTCCCCTCGATATCCCCGAAGACATGTATCGCGCCCGCCTGACGTCCGGCGAGCGTCATCGCATTGTGGAACGCGTGATCCGCCGTATCAACGAACGTATCCCCGTCGCCTATCTCACCAACAAAGCCTGGTTCTGCGGACTGGAGTTTTACGTCGATGAACGCGTGTTGGTGCCGCGCTCGCCGATTGGTGAGCTGATTAACAACGGCTTTGAACCGCTGCTGAGCCATGAGCCGCATCACATTCTGGATCTTTGCACCGGCAGCGGCTGCATCGCCATCGCCTGCGCGCAGGCCTTCCCGGAAGCGGAAGTCGATGCGGTTGATATCTCCAGCGATGTGCTGTCGGTGACCGAGCAGAATATTGAACAGCATGGCATGGAACATCACGTCACGCCGATCCGTTCAGATCTGTTCCGCGATCTGCCGACCACGCCTTACGATCTGATCGTCACCAATCCGCCTTATGTCGATGAAGAAGACATGGCGGATCTGCCGGACGAGTTCCGCCACGAACCTGAGCTGGGACTGGCCGCCGGAAGCGATGGCCTGAAGCTGGTACGCCGCATTCTGGCCCGCGCCACCGAATACCTCAGCGAAGAGGGCGTGCTGATCTGCGAAGTGGGCAACAGTATGGTGCATCTGATCGACCAATATCCCGACATTCCGTTTACCTGGCTGGAATTCGAACACGGCGGCGATGGCGTATTCATGCTGACCCGCGCACAGCTATTGGAATGCCAGTCGCACTTCAGCCTGTATCGCGACTAACATATTGACAGGATGCGGGCGCGGATAGCCCGCCTGACGATCTCTAATTTAATGATGTAAAGGAGCCGTGATGGCAGGAAACAGTATTGGGCAATTTTTCCGCGTCACCACCTTCGGTGAGTCCCACGGTATTGCCTTGGGTTGTGTGGTGGACGGCGTTCCGCCGGGCATTCCGTTAACTGAAGCTGATTTGCAGCACGATCTGGACCGTCGTCGTCCGGGCACCTCTCGCTATACCACCCAGCGACGTGAGCCGGATCAGGTGCGCATTTTGTCCGGCGTGTTCGACGGCGTGACGACCGGGACCAGCATCGGCCTGCTGATCGAAAATACCGATCAGCGCTCGCAGGACTACAGCGCGATTAAAGATCTGTTTCGTCCTGGGCATGCCGACTATACCTACGAGCAGAAATACGGTCAGCGCGACTATCGCGGCGGCGGTCGTTCTTCCGCGCGTGAAACGGCAATGCGCGTCGCGGCGGGCGCTATCGCCAAGAAATATCTGCAGCTCCAGCACGGCGTTAATATCCGCGGCTGTTTGACGCAGATGGGCGATATCCACTGTGAACTGAAAGCGTGGGATCAGGTTGAACAAAACCCGTTCTTCTGCCCCGAGCCGTCCAAGCTGGAAGCGCTGGATGAGCTGATGCGAGCGTTGAAGAAAGAGGGCGACTCTATCGGCGCACGCGTGACGGTGGTGGCCGAGTCCGTGCCCGCCGGGCTGGGCGAGCCGGTATTCGACCGACTGGATGCGGATTTGGCGCATGCGCTGATGAGCATCAACGCCGTTAAGGGTGTGGAAATTGGCGATGGTTTCGCGGTCGTGGGTAAACGCGGCAGCGAAAACCGTGACGAGATCACGCCGGACGGTTTCCAGAGTAATCATGCGGGCGGCATTCTGGGCGGCATTAGCAGCGGTCAGGCGGTCGTGGCGCATCTGGCGCTCAAGCCGACGTCCAGCATCATGGTGCCGGGACGCACGATCACCCGTACGGGCGAAGCGACGGAAATGGTCACCCGTGGGCGTCACGATCCCTGCGTCGGTATTCGCGCCGTGCCCATCGCCGAGGCGATGATGGCTATCGTGTTGATGGACCATTTATTACGCCAGCGCGCGCAGTGCGCGGACGTGAACACTTCAGTTCCCCGTTGGTAACCCGCATATGAAAACAGCTTTGATAGGTTTGATGGCGCTGCTCTGCTGCGCCACCGCCGGGGCAGCGACGCCCTGGCAGGAGATCACCCATCCGGTGCCCGGAAAGCCGCAGGCGATAGGGTCTTTCGCTAACGGCTGCATCATTGGTGCGCAGTCGCTGCCGCTGCAAGCGGCGGACTATCAGGTGATGCGGGTCGATCAGCGTCGCTACTTCGGCCATCCGGATCTGCTGGCGTTTATCCATCGCCTCAGCGCCAGCGTACATCGCCAGAACGGCGGGATCGTGCTGGTCGGAGACATGGGGATGCCGGCGGGCGGCCGTTTCAGCAGTGGACACGCCAGCCATCAGTCCGGTCTGGACGTGGACGTCTGGCTGCAGGTGCCTCGTCAGCGTTGGAGCTCGCAGGATCTCTTGAATCCACAACCTATCGATCTGGTCTTACCCGGGGACAAAGCGGTGAATCCGCGACTGTGGAACCACGATGCCCTGACGCTGATCAAGACGGCGGCGCAGGACAACGCGGTGACGCGCATCTTCGTCAACCCGGCGATCAAGCAGCGTCTATGCCAGGAAGCCGGAAGCGATCGCAGCTGGCTGCATAAGGTTCGTCCGTGGTTCGCACACCGTGCTCATATGCACGTTCGTCTGCGTTGTCCTGCGAACAGTCTTGAGTGTCAGGATCAGGATCCGCCGCCGGCGGGCGATGGCTGTGGCGCTGAGCTGCAAAGCTGGTTCCAGCCGCGTAAACCGGGCGCCGTCGCGCCGCAGAAAACCACGCCTCCGCCGCTGCCCGCTTCCTGTCAGGCGTTGCTGAATCGACACTTTGCCGCGGAATAAAACATCATGGATGGTTTGATCTTAGGGCCGGAACTGCTCGGCCTGCTGTTTGCTATCGCCGTGGCGGCGGGTTTTATCGATTCCATTGCCGGGGGCGGCGGTTTGTTGACGGTCCCCGCGCTACTGGCGGTAGGGTTATCGCCCGCGCAGGCGCTGGCGACGAACAAACTTCAGGGCGTCGGCGGAGCATTTTCCGCCAGCCTGTATTTTATCCGCCGTGGCGCAGTTGATCTGCGCGAGCAAAAGTTGGCGGTGGTCTGCACCTTTCTTGGCGCGATCAGCGGTGCCTGGCTCATTCAGCAGATTCACGCGGATTTCCTGCGCCAGCTGCTGCCGGTACTGGTGATCGGCATCGGCCTGTATTTTTTGTTGATGCCTAAAATCAGTGACGAAGATCGGCAGCGCCGGCTCTCTCCCGTTCCGTTCGCTCTGGTCGGCGGCGCCTGCGTGGGATTCTACGACGGCTTTTTCGGACCGGGCGCAGGATCGTTTTACGCGCTGTCCTACCTGACGCTACGTGGCTTCAATCTGGCGAAGTCCACCGCACACGCCAAGGTGCTCAACTTCACCTCCAATTTCGGCGGTCTGCTGTTCTTTATTTTGAGCGGTAAAGTCATGTGGATCATCGGCGGCGTGATGCTGTTAGGGCAAATCATCGGCGCGCGTTTGGGGGCAAAAATGGTGCTCACCAAGGGGCAAAAGTTGATTCGCCCTATGCTGGTGATGGTGTCCGCATTGATGAGCATCAAACTGATTTATGACAGCCATGGGCAGGACATCGCTCATTGGGTGGGGCAGCTATTCTCATGACCGAACCGGTTAATAACATCATGACACACGATTATGAGCACCTGATTCAGGTGTTTAACGACTGCTTTAGCAAAGATTTTAATACCCGCTTGGTCAAGGGCGAGGACGAACCGATTTACCTCCCGGCCGATGATCAAACGGACTATCACCGTATTCTGTTCGCCCACGGTTTTTACGCCAGTGCGATGCATGAGATTTCCCACTGGTGCATTGCGGGCGCGGAACGACGCAAGCTCGTGGATTTCGGGTACTGGTACTGTCCCGACGGACGCGATGCGGCCACGCAGCAACAGTTCGAGTCTGTGGAGATTAAACCGCAGGCGCTGGAGTGGATGTTTTGCGTCGCGGCGGCGTTTCCCTTTAACGTGAGCTGCGATAACCTGAGCGGCGATGTGACGCCCGATCGCATTGCTTTTCAACGCCGTGTGCATGCGCAGGTGATGCGCTATCTGGAGGAGGGGATTCCCGAACGTCCGGGCCGCTTAATTCAGGCGCTGCACGCGTTTTATCATACGGCGCCGCTGACCCCGGCGGATTTCCCGTATCCCGCCGATCTCTGCTGAGCGGACGATGGGCAACACTGAACAACCGAGGACAATGAATGATCGCAGAATTTGAATCGCGCATCCTGGCGCTGATTGATGACATGGTGGAGCACGCCAGCGACGATGAGCTTTTTGCCGGGGGATATCTGCGCGGTCATTTGACCTTGGCGGTCGCGGAAGCTGAGGAAAATGGCGAGCATACGGCAGAAGCCTTGTGCAGCCGCGTCGAGGACAGCGTACGCAAGGCCATCAAGAACGGCGAACTGTCTCCGCCGGATCAGGTTCTGGTCAATCAGATGTGGGATCGTCTCTTCCAGCAGGCGTCTTCCCAGCAGTAACGCAATGACGCTTATGTAACCGATGCCGGATCGCTCCGGCATCGGCACCATCAAACGCCCATCCAGAAACACAGCGCATAGAACCACGCCAGTCCGCAGGCGACCGCCAAAAGCACATTACGAATCAGCAGTGCGATCATCACGCAGCCCAGCGCGCCCCACAGATAGGGATTGTCGGGGAAAGGTCGCAGCACGTCGTGATGCATGAGGAGCACCGGTCCGCATATCGCGGTCAGCATACAGGGCGCGGAATAGTGCAGCGCCTGACGGATCCACAGCGGCAGCTTCACCGGCACGCGCGGGTCGAGAAACAGATAGCGATTGAAAAACACCACGCCCGCCAGTACAAACAGTAAGAACCAACTCATGACGATGCGCCTCCCAGACGTTCGATCACCACAGAACACAGCATGCCGCCAAGACCCCCGATAATGACGGCGCCTTCAACCTGCCAATAAGACAGCAGCATCGCGGCAATCAGGGAAAAAGCGACGCCGCACAGCGTTCCGATATTTTTTACCATGGGAACAATGATCGTGATAAAGGTCGCCACAATCGAGAAATCGAGATGGTAGCGCTCCAGATCGGGGATCGAGGAAGCCAGTAAAATGCCCGACAGACTGCACATCACCCAGCACAGATAAAAGGTCAGCCCCGCGCCAATGAGATAGCCCGGCGACAATCGGCTGCGATTATCTTTCCCGGCAGCGAGCGCAAACAGTTCATCCGTCAGCAAAAAACCAATCGGAATGCGGAAACGGCTGCTGAGGCGAGAGACGGCTTCTCTGAGAGTTAACCCGTAGATCAGGTGTTGCAGAGTAATCACAAATACAGTCATGACGATGGTCAGCACGCTGGCGCCGGACATCAGCAGTCCCAGCGTGACCAACTGCGCCGCGCCAGCGAAGATCACCGCCGACATGCCGACGCTTTGCCAGAAGGTGAGTCCGGCCTGAACCGCCATCGACCCCGCGAGGATGCCCCAGGGGACCACCGCCAGACACAACGGTAAGACGGCCACGCAGCCCGTAAAGGTGCCCTGCCAGGGAGAGCGGAGGGTTTCCGACGCGTTCATACAAAATGTCCTTGTGGGTGTAATAGGTCGCCAAAAGGTAACCCAGGCACCCGAACAAATATTGAAGAAAATTGCGCTCTTAAACAGTTCAGGCAGACGGCGTGCGATGCCCCGAACGGGTCATCTTTCGCGGGAGGGAAGGGATCTCAATGACCGCGAATCGTCACGCTATTTTCAGCGTGTTATCGCGCGTACAAATTGCCCCGGTGTCACGCCCAGCGCTTTTTTAAAGTGGCGATTAAAGTGACTTTGGTCCGAAAAGCCGCAGCGGGCGGAAACAGCGGAGAGCGTTTCGCCCTGACGTAGCAGCGTGGTCGCCTTGCGCAGCCGGGACTGCACGAGATAGGCATGAGGCGGCATCCCGACCAGGTTTTTGAACTGTCGCAGGAAGTGCCACGGGCTAAGCTCGGCACGGTTCGCCAGCTCCAGTAACGACAGGTTTTCTTCCGGACAGTCGTCCAGCAGCATTTTGACTTCGCGGATGGCGTGGTCGGCTTTTGTCAGCGGACGGACTTCCGTTTGCGTTTTTCCATGACGCATCATCAACCAGACCAACGACGAACAGAGCATGGTTTCTTTTAACAGCGTATTGCCTTCGACGGCCAGGAGCGAGAAGACCATGCGCAACTGCTCTGACAGGCCCGGATCGTGGGCGACCGCGTGGGGAAACCAGGGCGCGCCGCCCTGATGGTCGTGCATAGTGCTCGACAGGCCGCGCAGCATATCCACCGACGGGTAGATGGCGCGATAGGACCAGCCATCGGCGGTGCCTGCGCAGCCCGTATGGATTTCATCCGCGTTGACCAGAATGATATCGCCCTTGGGCGCGACGTGTTCACCACCGGTGCGGTAGAAACGCTGTGCGCCTTCCTCAATCACGCCGATGCAGAAATTCTCGTGCGAATGGCGGGAAAAACGCTGGTTATGATAGCGAGCCTGCAGCATGTCCAGCCCGCCCAAGGTGGGATGATGGCTAAAGTTAGCGTGTTCCTGCGGTGCCTGCTGTCCCATCTCTGCGCTCCCAATACGGTAAAAAGTAGAACGAAATTGCTGTTATGCCCGCCACACGGCGGCTGGTTATCCTCTGATCACACCGGGCGACGCTTCAACAGCTTTCTGACCCAGAAACGATTTGGGTTCAGGGCGGCCAGCGTAGCGCTGTCCAACGGCAATGGCTCTCCGTACATTTGGGCCGCCAGCACCTCCGCCGCCAGCGGGGCGGAACAGAGACCGCGGGACCCAAGACCGCCGAGAATAAACAGGTTAGGGTGAACCGGGGCCTGTACCGGAACCTGCGCCGCAGCCAGCTGCTGAGGGAGCGTCTGATACTGGGCCAGCGTCTGCTCATAGTCAGGGACGGCGCCAACCAGCGGCAGATGATCGCGCAACGCGCTGCGTACGCCGCACCGCGCCTCGCCGTCGGAGACATCTATCGACGTCGGCC
>NZ_CAMKXG010000164.1 GCF_946477055.1 Lonsdalea britannica
TCCTTTTTCTGGCTCACCATTTGCCCGACGACGGAAGCGATATCTTGCATGACATCTTGTGCCGCCTGGCTGATTCCGCCGAGCTGGAAAAATCCATGAATCACGCCCAGATAGCGTTTGCACCGGACATTCACACCCGTGTTCACCAGCGTACGATAAAGCTGTTCCCCCTCGTCACGCAGCGGGTCGTACTCCGCGGTAATAATCAGCGTTTGGGGAAGGTCGGTCAGGTCAGACCGCCACAAGGGGCTGGCTTCAGGATGACCATACTCAGACGGCGTAAAGTAAGCCTCATAGCCGGTGAGCAGGGTATCGCGAGTGATAATGAAATCGTCGCCATTAGTCTGGTACGTGTCACTCACGGCGGTGGCATCCAACATGGGGTAAATCAGCACCTGTCCGCGAGGCTGAATGCCTCCGCGATCTCGCACCCGCAATGCGGTGATGAGAGCCAAATGACCGCCCGCGCTATCCCCCATCAAGACCAAATTGGCGGCATCGACGTGCAACTCATCCGCCTGTTCCTGAATGACGCAGAAACTCCGAAAAGCATCGTCGTGGGCGGCGGGATAACGATGCTCAGGCGCTAGCCGATACTGGACGGCAATGATTCTACACTGACTGTGGAAAGCCAACTGGCGAAGCGTGTTGTCATGAGTGGCAAATCCGCCACTGACGAAACAGCCGCCGTGATAATAAACAATGGCGGGAGTATGTGACGGCGCTTGAAGCGGTGAGTAGATACGTAGGTTCAGCCCTTGTAGTTCCCGTTCTTCTACATTGACGCGTGTTTCGGTGTCGCCGGACAGAGTGGCTCCGGCGATGTATCCCGCTCTGCGATCGTCAATAGATTGGTTTCTTGCCGATGGGCGGCCTGCATTGATGAAGTCCTGAACGAGTGCGGCGATGCCTGGCTCAAGCGTCATGGCGATAGCTCCAAAGTGCGTATTCATGGATAGCCGCAATCGGAGAGGTTGACGTCATCCTGCAAATACGTGGATGGGAAAGCCTGTACGGTAACGCAATCTTTTTGACGGCGTCAAAGTCTTCTGAGACGAAAAATCGTGAGCCTGTTTGCAGAGGTTGATGAAATCAGCGTTATCGTAGACGTCGATTTATGAGGGGCGCTTTTGCCGCAAACGTGAAGGCATTAACGCGATGATATGATTGAATGTTATGGCGTTTTAGGAAAGCAGCGGCCGGTAGGGCCGCCGGGGGCGAAGCGGTTATTGTCCTTTCACGTCGCCGCGCTCAAGTGTGTTTACGCTATTGCCCATGGCATCTTTGGTGCTCATATCGGCTCCTTTTCGCTGCAAATCGTGAAGAAGCTCGGTGCGTTTGAATAATGCGGCATACATGGCCGCCGTCTGCCCGGCGTTGTTGCGTTCGTCCGGATTACATTCAGCGGCAAGCAGCCGTTTGGCGATACGCAGTTCGCCTTTGAATACGGCGCCCATCAGTGCGGTATTGCCTCGTTTGTCTTTCAGACAGGGATCGGCGCCGTGTTTTAGCATGAGCGCGACGGCGTCATCGTGGCCGTGATAGGCCGCGAGGATCACGGCGGTATATCCCTTTTCATCCTGCACATTCAGGTTGTAACCCGAGTGGATGAATTCGGTGATAATGGGCAGCTCGCCGTTTCGGGCGGCATCCCACAGATAATGGTTTAACTGCGACTGCACCTTACCGGCGTCTTCTGGCGGTTGAGCCTGTGCGAGGCCGATCAGCATAAACAAGCCCGTGACGAGCGATAACAGACGTTTCATGACGGCATTCCCTGAAATGAGTGACCGCCCGCAGGGATGATCCGCGGGCGGCCGGGCATCATTAGTCGCTCAGTTTAGCGGCCAGACTCTTCACCTTCGTCAAATCGCCTTTGGCGATCGTCGTCAGTCGTGAGCCATAGTCCTGATCGGCTTTGTAGAAGTAAGACAGCATGATATTTCTGCTTTCGACATCTGCTGTTCCCAAGGCTGAACCCAGGCTATTGACCAGATCGGTGCGATCTTTTTCGCTATAAGAGCGGTACAGTTCGCCCGTTTGCTTAAAGTTCTGCTCTTTCTGGATCTTGCTTTGCTGTGTCGTCCCGTTCAGCGGCGCTTGGCTGTAACGCGCGGAAACCAGCTCTTCACGCGGGTGCAGTCGGCTAGGCTGATAGTTCACACCTTCATCCTGGGTGTGCCCGTGATTCAGCGTACCGTCCTGATTGCCATTATTGACGGCTTTCAGAGGCGCGTTGATCGGCAGGCTCAGCCCCGTCGTCCCTACCCGGTACAGTTGGGTATCCGCGTAAGCGAACAGTCGGCCCTGCAGCAGTTTGTCTTCGGATGCTTCGATGCCGGGAACCAGATTCGCGGGTGCCATCGCGACCTGCTCGGTTTCCTGGAAGAAGTTATCCGGGTTCTTGTTTAGAACCATCTGTCCGATTTTGCGTTCCGGGACGTCGGGCCAGATTTTGGTGGCGTCCAGCGGATTGAAGTCAAACTTTTGCAGATCTTCCGGCTTCAGCACCTGAACATACAGATCCCACTTCGGATAGTCGCCGCGCTGGATAGCGCTGACCAAATCATTGGTCATGTGGCTGTAATCCTTGCCTTGCACTTCTTCAACCTGTTTGGGATCCAGATTCTTCACGCCCTGCAACGTTTTCCAATGGAATTTCACGTAGTGAACTTCACCTTTGGCGTTAACCAGTTTGTAGGCATGAACGCCGTTACCATCCATATTCCGGTAAGTTGCAGGCGTGCCTTCGTTGGAGTAGAGCAACGTCAGCGTACGAGTTGATTCCGGCAGGTGAGAGAAGAAATCGAAGCGACGGGCATCGTTATCCTGATTGGTGCGCGGGTCCGGTTTGAAAGCGTGCACCATGTCGGGAAACTTGATGGCGTCTCGGATGAAGAAGGTCGGGAAGTTGTTGCCGACTAAATCCCAGTTACCTTGTGTGGTATAGAATTTAGTGGCGAAACCGCGCGGGTCACGCAGCGTTTCCGGGGAGTGGTTACCATGCACGACGCTGGAAAAACGAACGAAGACGGGCGTGTGCGTGCCTTTTTTGAATACATCGGCGACGGTGAGATCGGAAATATCGTCTGTCGCGGTGAACTGACCATGCGCGCCGGTTCCGCGGGCGTGAACCACGCGTTCCGGGATGCGTTCGCGGTCAAAACGCTGCAGCTTCTGCAGCAGTTGGACGTCCTGAAGAAGAACCGGGCCGTTGGGACCGGCGGTTTGCGAGTTCTGGTTATCACCGACCGGTGCGCCATTGTCGCGGGTTAAGGTATCGGCGAAGGCCGACTGAAACACGAGAAGTGATGATACGGCGACCAGCGTTCTTTTCCAGCCGGCGCCACGATGCGTTGCGGGTGTATTGCTCATAATTTGCCTCTTCTTCCTTGCGATGTTCAACAATAAAGGGTGTATTGCCGTCGAGTCCGTTGTGCTGATTTCCGACAAACCACGGTCTACTGCCGCCTGATGCTCTGTCTTTCCCTGGGCGTGTCGCTCTTCCCTCTGTTCAGGCCTGACCGGGCTGCCACGTATAGGTCTATCATCCCGGGAATAACAAAATAGTTACTTTCCGTGACTGAATTACTTTACCTGTTTTAACCCTATGCTTGAGGCCGTTATTTCTATCGAATTGATAGGTGGGCTATAGCGGCATGATTGCGGGCGGAATCGAACAAAAGAGAAGGATACAGAGAGGGATGGCAGGGGAATGGTTTCCCGCCAGAGACCAGATCAATCCGGCGGGAAACGCGTGACTTGGCGGCTCAGGTCAGACGCTTACTTAAAGACCATACCACCGTCGATTAACAATGACTGACCCGTCATGTAGTCGGAGTCAGGTCCGCAGAGATAGGATACGCATGCTGCCACATCTTCCGGGGTGGACGGACGGCCCAGCGCAATCTGCTTGGTGAATTGCTCGGTGCCATATCCTTCCGGTTTACCCGCGGCGGCAGAGAATTTGCGATCAAACTCTTGCCAAAGCGGCGTAACGACGATGCCCGGGCAAAAGGCGTTAACGTTAATACCTAGCGGCGCCAGGTCGCGAGCGGTGGTTTGTGTCAGTCCACGTACGGCAAACTTGCTGGCGCTGTAGATGGACATATCGGGGTTGCCGACCTGACCTGCCTGTGAACAGGCATTGACGATTTTGCCGCCGTGACCCAGTTTTTTGAACGCTTTGACTGCCGCCTGGGTTCCCCAGATAACGCCTTTGATGTTGATATCCACAACGCGGTCGATGATCTCGGACGTCATGTTTTCAATCGGGCCACGCGGTGCAATACCGGCGTTGTTGACGATGACGTCGAAACCGCCCAGCTGCTGTTCAGTTGTTTCGACAGCGGCGAAGATTTGGTCGCGGTCGGAGACATCCGCCGTAATCGCAATGGCTTTACCGCCAGCGGAATTGATTTTCTGTGCGACCTGTTCGGCACTTTCACCGTTGTAGTCGACGATAGCGACGGCGAATCCATCTTTCACCAGACGAAGTGCGATAGCTTCACCAATTCCTTGACCCGCTCCTGTGACCAACGCGACTTTATTTGTCATCTGTTATCCCTTTAATAAATTTTATTAATCAATTATGAATAGGGTAGCGTCTGGCGAATTAAATAAAAACTCATAGTAAATTCAGTGACTTTTACCCGGCATTCAATAACCGGTTGCGCTTATCAGCTAAAACAATTGTTCCTGAACTAACTATTTTTCAGCGTGGGGCCAGCAATTAAAAATCAACAATCAGCGGCGAGTGATGAACAGGAATGCTTAGAGGAGGGGGGTGAAGAAATGCGTTCTCCCGTCTGACTCACTGAGTGTCGGGAGAACGTGGGTAATGGCAGCGCGGTAAAGACTGCCATCACGAGTTTATTGATTAACTAAATACCATACCGCCGTCGATCAGCAGCGACTGGCCGGTCATATAGTTAGAATCCGGGCTGGCCAAGTAAGAGACGCAAGCAGCCACGTCTTCCGGTTCGGACAGGCGGCCTAACGTAATGCGTTTGGCGAACTGTTCGGTGCCGTAGCCTTTAGGTTTGCCAGCGGCTTCGGAGATTTGGCGGTCGATTTCATCCCACATTGGCGTTTTCACGATGCCCGGGCAGAAACCGTTGACGGTAATGCCAAGCGGAGCCAGGTCGCGTGCTGCGGTTTGCGTCAAACCACGAACGGCGAATTTACTGGAGCTGTAGACCGCCAGTTCAGGGTTACCGATATGGCCAGCCTGTGAACAGGCATTGATGATTTTGCCGCCGTGTCCCAGTTCTTTGAATGCTTTGACAGCAGCCTGAATCCCCCAAATCACCCCTTTCAGATTGATGTTGTAGACCTTATCAACGATTTCCGGCGTGATTTCTTCAATCGGCGTGCTCGGCGCGATACCCGCGTTGTTGACGATTACATCAAAGCCGCCCAGCTGTTGCTTGGCTGTTTCAACGGCGGCGAAGACCTGGTCCCGGTTAGAAACGTCGGCGGTGACCGCAATCGCTTTACCGCCAGCTTCGTTAATACGCTGCGCTACCGCTTTAGCGCTCTCACTGTTGTAATCCACAATAGCTACGGCAAATCCGTCTTTAACCAAGCGAAGGGCGATAGATTCCCCGATGCCTTGACCCGCACCGGTTACCAATGCAACTTTCGTCATGTTCTATTCCTTTGTGTGTGATAGTTAAATCGCTCTTATGAGGATAGTCGCAGACCTAAGGAATAAAAACTTATAGTGAGAATGATTATTGTTATTTGGCTTTAAATAACCTGAGGGTATAAATGCGGTCATCATTATTTGCTGCGTGGTACATCGAGAATCAGTGATTACGTCAGAAGAACTTATTTTGTGAGGCAGGGGAGAGGGCGGCGTCAAATCAGAAAGTTTGTAACATGCCAAATTCACCTTACATCCTCACCATCAACCTTACCGACCTATGACAGTTCTATACATTCAGGTTGATAGATTAGAGCCATCCCTTGTTGATGTTGTGTTACTCATCCCTGTCTGAGAGTAGTTATTTTTCCCGCTTTCGAGCGGGAATTTTTTTGTCTGTTTTTTAAGATGAAATGGCTGGCGGGGTCGGTTCTTGCTCTGCCAGTTTTTTAAAACGCTGAAGAGTATTGTTCAACATTTCTTTAGAAAGCAGCGCGAACATCTGACCTATTTGTCGTCCCAGCAGTCCACCGGGCGCATCGAAATAGATCGTCAGTGTGACTTCAGTGCCTCTTCCCTGTGGCGCGGGTTGAAAAGACAATTTGCCCTCGTTGGGTATACGGGCGCCTTCGAGAGAACACCAATGAATGAAACTCCCCGGTTGCTCTTCTACGATGCGGGCCGTCCATTCGATGCTTGGTCCGATTGGCGCTTTGACTCGCCACAGAGAATCCGTCGCGTTCAGAATCTCTATTCGCGCAAAGTGATTCATCAGAACGGGCAGTGTTTCTGGTTTACGCCATAGGTCGAATAACATGTCGGCGGGTCTGTCTATGACAATCGATTTGCCGAAGCTGGTGGCGTTAGGACCTTTCACGCCCATATTGCGTAAGAACGTTGATGACACGTTCGTCCCTCCTTTATCTGGCGCCCTACGGTGCTGTAGAGAATGGTACTCCTGAGTGTACCGCAGAATGCGCGCTCGCAGGATCGCTCTGTCGGTGTGTCGAATCCCGGCGGTGAAAAGGTGACGGCGATCTGAATGTTATTGCTGCGTTTATTACGTTTCTCATCCTCGCTGCGTATCGGTTTGCACTTCGGGACTTGCCACGTTTTTTGAGGCGAGAAATGCTACCCTGATGGGTAACAGCTTCATTACTATAGTGAGTCAGTCGATGTCAGAACATCATATTTTTCAGTTGAGTGAGCAGGTTGGTGAACGATTGAAATCCCGTGGCGCGCACATGACCTGTACGGAGTCTTGCACGGGGGGCTGGGTGGCAAAGGCGATTACCGATGTTCCAGGGAGCTCCGCCTGGTTTGACTATGGCTTTGTGACCTACAGTAATCGCGCCAAAGAAGTTTTGGTCGGCGTTAAGGCGGAAACGCTGGCGCAACATGGGGCTGTCAGCGGCGAAGTGGTGGAAGAAATGGCCGCGGGCGCGCTGGATAAAGCAGGGGCGGATTATGCGGTTGCCATCAGTGGTATCGCCGGCCCGGACGGCGGAACTGCTGATAAACCGGTCGGCACCGTGTGGTTTGGTTTCGCCTCAAGACATGAAAACGGATTCGTCCGTAGAATGCAGTTCGACGGCGATCGCGATCGTGTCCGCCAACAAGCCGTTCAGTTTGGTCTGGAAACGCTGCTGAATACTTTTCTGCAAAATTAACCTTGATGCTGTATGAGTGTACAGTATAATGTCCGTCACCCGTTCGGTGAATCATGAACAAGCAACAGCGCAGATGCAGCTTCGTGCTGCGAGACAGGAGTAGAAATGGCTATTGATGAGAACAAACAAAAGGCACTGGCAGCAGCACTGGGTCAAATCGAAAAGCAATTCGGTAAAGGTTCTATCATGCGTTTGGGCGAAGATCGCTCAATGGATGTTGAAACTATCTCTACAGGTTCCCTGTCCCTGGATATCGCGCTGGGTGTCGGCGGTTTGCCTATGGGCCGTATCGTGGAAATCTACGGGCCGGAATCCTCAGGTAAAACCACACTAACGCTGCAGGTGATTGCCGCTGCTCAGCGTAAAGGAAAAACCTGTGCCTTTATTGATGCGGAGCATGCGCTGGATCCTATCTACGCGAAGAAACTGGGCGTTGATATCGACAATCTGCTGTGTTCCCAGCCGGATACGGGCGAGCAGGCACTGGAAATCTGTGACGCGCTGGCACGTTCTGGGGCTGTGGATGTCATTATCGTTGACTCCGTAGCCGCATTGACGCCGAAGGCGGAAATCGAAGGTGAAATCGGCGACTCTCACATGGGGCTGGCCGCGCGAATGATGAGTCAGGCAATGCGTAAGCTGGCAGGCAACTTGAAACAGTCCAGTACGCTGCTGATTTTCATCAACCAGATCCGAATGAAGATCGGTGTGATGTTTGGTAACCCTGAGACGACGACCGGCGGTAACGCGTTGAAATTCTACGCCTCAGTACGACTGGATATCCGTCGCATCGGCGCTATCAAAGATGGTGACGAAGTGGTCGGGAGTGAAACCCGCGTGAAAGTGGTGAAAAACAAAGTCGCCGCACCGTTCAAACAGGCTGAATTCCAGATCATGTACGGTGAAGGTATTAACACCTTTGG
>NZ_CAMKXG010000165.1 GCF_946477055.1 Lonsdalea britannica
GATATGAAGTCATGAACGGCCTGCCTATTTTTTGTCAGAGTCTATCGCCTTTTATTGAGTATTTGTAATGCTCAGTATTGAATTCAATAAATGCTATCCCTAATTATTTTGCCGAATCTTATTATGTAATGCTGACTTGAACTTAAAATGAGGAAAGTCTCTATGGAAGAAATATCACAGCGGACAGTGGCGGAAATCCTTGTTAGATATTTAGAGGGTGTCGGAGTGGATACCGCCTTTGGGGTTTCAGGGGCTTATATTGCCCCTGTATGGAGGGCGCTGTCAGAATCGTCTATTCGAACCGTTCACTGCCGACACGAAACCGGCGCAACGTTTTGTGCTGCTGAATATAGCCTATACCTGCACAAGCCCGCCGCCGTATTTACCACGGCCGGACCGGGTATTATCAATGCATTGACGGCAGTGCGAGCCGCAAAGCTGGACGGCGCTAAAGTGATATTCATTGGTCCTATCACCACGGCGCAGCGTAACGGGCTTTGGGGGTTGCAACAAACGACGGTAGAGGACGTCAACGCCCTGCAGGGAGATGGCAATTCAGGATACTTCGATCAAGTTGTCTGTATTGATGAAAAAGAAAAAATAAGTGAAGCGATCGACGCCATTAATCATTTTAAAGTTTCTCAGGGCCATGTGCTCGGTATATTCATTCTTCCCCATATCCAAAAGTCGGAAGTCGCACACGACGAATACAATGAAAACACACAATATATTCCCTCGCCGATAGTCCGGAAAGATGAAGATGCGCTAGCCGCGCAGCAGCAAAAAATAGCGGAAGTGCTTGCCGCGGGTAATACCATTATCTGGAATGGATATGGTTGTCTCTCTGCATCAGACATATTAACGCGACTCGCCATCGAAACGCAGACGGCGGTTATGTCTACGCCTCGCGGGAAAGGTATTTTCCCCGAGAAGCATCCGTTATATTTGGGAACGACCGGCTTAGGCTGCGATGAAACGGCGCTTCTTTCCGCTATCCACCACCCCTCGTTAAAATCAATGGTTATTCTGGGAACGCGATTAGGGGAATCCAGCTCGCATTATCTTCAAAATAAAATAAAAGGTATTAAGGTCTATTATGTCAGCCTGGAAAATGCGGATATTAAAAATAACCTTCCTCCGGAAACCGAAGTTATTGATGCCGAGCTTTCAACATTTTTAGAGGGAGTCTACCAAAAAATAAAAACGCTCCCTCATGCTCACCTGTCGCGGGTTATTCCATTACCCGAGTCGTTTCAACGTCAGGTTCCGCTCAAGACCAATGACGGCCTGGTCAATCCCAAGGATGTGATGGCCGTGATTCAGAAGGTGGCGATCGATGAATACGACTGTCTGGTGGCGGCTGATGCCGGAAACTCGCACGTCTGGACAAACCGATACTTGCAGTTTCAAAAGCCTAATCGCTACCGGGTCAACTCAGCATTAGGCACGATGGGCCACTATGCCAGTGGTATTGTCGGGTTGGCGATGTCGGGTAAAGTCACCGTCGGTATCATCGGCGATGGTTCGATGCTGATGAATAACGAAATCAGTACCGCAGTTCAGCATCGAGCCCCGGCGATTTGGGTGGTATTAAATGATGGCGGCTATAACATGTGCCGGCAGGGGTTGAACTCGGTCGGTTATCCGGCGCTGGATTGTGCGATTCCGCAGGTCGATTTTGCGTTGTTCGCCCATGCCTTAGGCGCTGATGGGATTCAGGTCACCCGTCATGACGAATTAGAAACGGCGCTACGTGCGGCGATTACGCAAGCGGTCCCCACGGTCATTGATGTCCGGATTGATCGGGACGTGCTGCCGCCGGTCGCGGGGCGCAATAAGGCCGTCAAATCACTCTAAACCAAGCATCGCCATACCGCCGCGCATCGGCCGTTAGCGCACGGCAAGTTGATCAGCGCATTACCTCATTCGTGAGGTAATGCGCGTTCAATAGGCGTCCTGATTGCCGCAATCGCACTCCCTTATTCCAGACTGACCACCACCACTGATTTTGCTGGGATAGACAGATTCAGTTGCGACCCGTCGATCTTGCCACCCTGATAAGGGACAGGGTGAATGGCTTCGGCCTGACCGGGAACGTTATGTGCATCCGACGTCGTGCTGGTCAGCACTTCTCCCGCCACCGTTTTCACCTTCAGCGTGCCAAGTTTAATGGCCAGATCGTAGCCCTCGTGCTGGTTCATATTCGCGACCCCGATATACGTTTTGCCGTCTTTTCCCTTGGCGGCGGAAACATTGAGGGCCGGGAATGGGTGCCCGTCATACGTCAGTTGAGGCGCTTTTACCGTCAGCGGGATGGCGGTCGAATCCTGGAATGGCACGTACATTTTGTAGGCATAGTAGGTCGGCGTTAATGCGATCTTATCGCCTTCCGTCAGGATCATCGCCTGCAACACGTTAATGGTCTGCGCGATGTTGGTCATCCGTACGCGATCGGTATGCTGATGGAAAATGTTGAAGTTGGCGGCCGCCAGAATGCCGTCCCGCAGCGTGTTCTGCTGGAACAGATGGCCGTGATAGGTGCCGGGTTCGACGTTATACCATGTGCCCCATTCGTCGACGAACAGACCGATACGTTTCTCAGGATCGTTCTTATCCATGACGGCGATATGCTGGCGCAGCACGTCATCCATACGCAGCGTCTGTTGGAAAATGGCGTTCCACTGTGCGTCGGGAAAACCGGTGGCGGATGCCTGATTGCGGTTCTTCCAGTCGCCGGTGAGCACGGTATAGAAGTGCAGGGAAATGGCGTCCAGATGCGCGTTGGCGTTTTTCATGACGACGTCGGTCCAGTTCGTGTCGTCGTTATTCGCGCCGGAGCCGACGCGCACCGCCGTGTTGTCGTTATCGTTGTGGAAATTGGTGCCGTTTTTATGGAACAGTGCGCCCCAGCGGCGTAATTCGTTCGCATAGTATTCCGGCGTCATATTACCGCCGCAGCCCCAACTTTCATTGCCTATGCCGATAAAAGGCACTTTGAAGGGCGCATCGCGGCCGTTGGCGCGACGCTCGTTAGCCAGACTGTCGCGATCTTTGGACGTCAGATATTCGATCCACTCGCGCATCTCCGTCGGCGTAGACGAAGCCACGTTGACGGAAACATAGGCGTCCGCGCCAATCTGTTCGGCAAAGTCGAAAAACTCATGCGTGCCGAACGCGTTAGACTCGAGCGCGCCTCCCCACCAGTTGTTTTTACGCACCGGGCGTTTGTCGCGCGGACCGATGCCGTCGCGCCAGTGATATTCATCCGCAAAACAGCCCCCCGGCCAACGTACGACTGGCACCTTGATCGCTTTTAGGGCAGCGACCACATCGTTTCTGATGCCGCGCGTGTTGGGGATGGGGGAGTCGGGACCGACCCAGATACCGTCGTAAATACCTCGTCCCAAATGTTCGGAAAACTGGCCGTAGATATAGCGAGAAATCGGCGGGCCGGGATGGTCCGCCTGAAGCGTAGCTTCTACCCGGTGAGGGTCGGCGGCGGACGTTGAGCCGAAGGGCAAGGCCAGCGCGGCCAACGTCACGCCCATGATTCCTGTGAAGCGGTTTTTTTTCATAGACACCTCGGTGATGGCACAAAAAAAAACCTGAACGGCCTCTCGTAAGAGAACCTTTCAGGTTTTGCCTGGCCGACGGCCAGTGACAATCCAATATTTGTGTGAACCAAGGCTACTGAAATCGCCGTGTCGCGGCTGTTAGGCGGGTCACACTTCCACCGTTTGCGCTGTCGGGCCGGTTTCGGCACCCGTCAGCGGCGGTTGAAATTCATCTGCGGGGTCAGAAAGGCGCTGCGGAACCACAGTCGGAACGCATTCATCGACGGAGTAAATATCGCGTCTTTTCGCCATGCCAGCCCGACGTTCATGGGATGCAGATTGTCGGTCAGCGCGCGGGTTTCGATGCGTTTCCCTTCCAGCGACCAGGGGCGATAAACCAGATCGGACAGGATCGCGACGCCAAGCCCGTCTGCCACCATGCTGCGTACGGCTTCAACGGAACTGGTCCGCAGCATCACGCGGGGACGCTGTGCGCTTTCCTCCCAGTAGCGCATCGCGCTGTGGTCGGCCTCATCCACAGTCAGCATGATGAACGGTTCTTTGGCGACGTCCGCCAGCGTGAGATGCGGCTTGTCGCACAGCGGATGACGGCTGGGCAGCCAGAGACGGCGCTCGGAGTTAAATAGCGTTTCCGACGTGATGCCCGGAAGCGTCAGGTTAGCGGTCAGCACCAATGCGATATCCAGCGAGCCATCCAGCAGACCGCGTTCGATGTCGATGCGCTCCCGCTCGTAGAGGTTGATCTTCAGGTGCGGAAAAGCGGAAGAGAGCCGCTGCAAATGGTAAGGCAGAAAATAGCCCATCACCGTGTAGGAGGCAGCCAGATTCAGCTGGCCGCAGATCTGGTCGTCGGTGGAAGGAATATGCAACGCATCGTCCACGCTGCGCAGAATGGAGTAGGCGTGGTGCAGGAAATGAGTCCCGGTCTCCGTCAGCGTCATGCCTCGCACCGAACGCCGGAATAGCGGCTTTCCCAATAAACTTTCCAGCTCCTGAATGGCGCTGGTGACGCCCGACTGCGAGATGTTCAGGTGAATGGCAGCCTGCGATATCTGTCCCATTTCCGCCGTGGCGACAAAGTAGCGAATCTGGCGTAGTGTCAGCATGGTCTTCTCCGGTGTAAGGGGCTGAAATCAGTCCGGCGATGTCTCCGGGATAAGGCCTTATCCTACGATCTCTTTTTTCGATGGCTTGCTATCAGAAAATACTGCTATTCGGCTGTAAAAAACTTCCCCTATATTATTTTTAAATCAATGAGCTACCAATAATAAATTATTATGATAAAACACATCGACCTAAATTCTGATATGGGCGAAGACTTCGGAACCTGGGTAATTAACGGCAATATTGATCGGGAAATTATGCCACTCATAAGTTCTGCCAATATTGCTACCGGGTTTCATGCTGGCGACCCTACCGTCATGCGTAAAACCATCGAGATGGCGAAATATTATGGCGTCGAGATTGGCGCACATCCCGGCTATCGCGATTTAATGGGTTTTGGCCGTCGTTATATTGCTATGCAACCGGATGAATTAGTTAACGATATCGTTTATCAGCTGGGGGCTTTGCGGGAATTGGCGCGCTTATATCACATGGAATTACAGCACATCAAACCGCACGGCGCACTTTATATGCATCTGGCGAAAGAAGAAGCCTCGGCGCAGTGTTTTGTCGAAGCCCTGCATCGGATCGCGCCTAATTTACTGCTGTACTGCATGCACGGCACCGCCGTATGGCGAGCAGCCCAGTCCTTACAACATCCTGTAATTTGTGAGTTTTATGCGGATCGCGACTATGACCGGAGCGGTTCTATCGTCTTCACCCGCCGGGTCGGAGCGCTGAACCCGGACGACGTCGCGCAGAAGGTGCTCCGCGCCTGTCGGGATGGCGTCGTTCGCACCGTTGAGGGAGAAGATATTCCCATCGTTTTCGATTCGGTCTGCATGCATAGCGATACACCGGGCGCGCACGAATTGTTAAAGGCGACCTGCGAATTATTAAAAGCCGCATCCATTGCTATTACCGCACCCGAAAAGAAACCGGTGTTTTAAAAATAATAATGCCGTATCAGGAGTGATTATCGATGAAAGAATATGAAGTTTATTCTCCTTTGCCAGGCGTTTTTTATCGGCAACCTGCACCCGAGATGCCGCCCTTTATGGAAGAGGGCGAGAATGTTCAGGAAGATACGGTTATTGGCCTGATTGAAGTCATGAAACAATTTACCGAAATGGTCGCCGGGCATTCAGGAAAATTAATCGAATTCAAAGTGGAAAGTGGCGAACCGATCGAACCCGGACAGGTTATTGCCATTATTAAAAGCGATCGCTAAATAAACATTTTTATTATCGCTAAGCGTTTATTTTGATCACCGCGGAAGTGGAGATATTGATGCCGATAAATAAATTATTGATTGCCAACCGAGGGGAAATCGCCGTCAGGATTATTCGCGCCGCTCAGGCGTTGGGTATCCCGACGGTGGCGGCGTGCAGCGAGGCGGACGCCACCTCGTTGCCTGCTCAGCTGGCCGACGAATGTCGTATTATCGGCGCGGCGAGGGCCGACCAAAGCTACCTCAATGCGCAGGCGCTGCTACAGGCGGCGCGAGAGAGCGGGGCGGATGCGATCCATCCGGGCTATGGATTTCTCTCGGAAAACGCGGCGTTCGCCGATGCCGTTAGCCAGGCCGGACTGATTTTTGTCGGGCCGACGGCGGAGGTGATCCGGTCGATGGGAGATAAGTCCGCCGCCCGCCGTACCGCGCAGGCCGCTGGCGTCCCGGTAGTGCCTGGCTCTGAGCAGGATATCACCACGCTCGACGACGCGTTGCAGGCGGCGGAGCGCATCGGCTATCCGCTGTTGATCAAAGCGGCGGCAGGGGGCGGCGGTCGCGGAATTCGCATCGTGTCATCGCCGGACGAACTGCTGGCGGCCTTTCCGCTGGCGCAGCAGGAAGCCAAGGCCGCCTTCGGCTCTGGTTCGGTGTATCTGGAGCTATTTATCGAACATGCCCGCCATATTGAGGTTCAGATCCTCGGCGACGGCGAACAGGTGGTACATCTGTTCGACCGGGAGTGTTCACTGCAACGGCGGCGGCAGAAAATTTTCGAGGAAGCGCCGTCTCCCGCCTTGACCGACGCGCAGCGTCAGGCGCTGTGCGACAGCGCGGTGAAGCTGGCGCAGAGCCTGTCTTATCAGGGCGCGGGCACGCTGGAATATCTCTTCGATTCGGCCACCGGCCAATTCTATTTCATCGAAATGAACACCCGTATTCAGGTCGAGCATCCGGTGACGGAAATGGTCACCGGCGTGGATCTGGTGCAGTGGATGTTGCGGATAGCCAGAGGAGAAAAGCTGACCTTGCGGCAGGAGGCGATCGCGCTGAGCGGTTCGGCCTGCGAAATGCGCATCAATGCGGAAGATCCGGCGCGCCATTTCTTTCCCTGTCCCGGTACGGTGACGGATGTCAGCTGGCCACAGGGCGAGGGCGTGCGGGTCGAAAGTCATTTGTTCTCGGGGTATCGCATTCCGCCGTATTACGACTCGTTAGTGGCGAAGCTGGTTGTTCACGGCGAGGACCGCACGCAGGCGTTGTCCCGCGCCGCCGCTGCGCTGGCGGACCTGCGCATCACCGGTATCACGACCACCCAGTCGCTGCACCAATGGCTGCTGGCGGACGCGCGTTTGCAGGCGGGCGACTTTACCACGACGTCGCTGGAACGTTGGCTGACGGAACGGACCGCCGCAGACGCGTCGGCCGCGCAGGAGGTGTGACATGACGACAAAAGCCATTCGTTACAGCTTTGGCGGCGACGAACATTTGTTCGCGGAAATCGACGAAGCCATGTCGCTGGACGCGTTCTTTCGCGGCATGGCGATCACGCGCGCGCTGGAATCGCAGGCGCTGCCGGGCGTGTTGGATATCTGTCTGGCGAACGCCTCGTTTCAGGTGCGCTTCAATCCCGACATCATCGCGCCTGAGGCGCTGTTGCAACAGGTGAAAAACGCAGAGGCGCAGGCCACCGCTGGCACCTCGCTGTCGACGCGCATCATCGAAATTCCCGTGCTTTACAACGACCCCTGGACGCATGAAACGCTGATGCGGTTTCGCGATCGTCATCAGGATCCGCAGGCGACCGATTTGGAGTATGCCGCCGCCATCAATGGTTACGCCGAGGTGGCGGATTTTATCGCCGCGCACAGCGGCACGCCGTGGTTTGTGTCGATGGTGGGCTTCGTGGCGGGGCTGCCCTTCATGTTTCAGATGGTCGAAGAGGCCAAACAGCTGGAAGTGCCTAAATATCTGCGGCCGCGGACCGACACGCCGCGCCTGTCGCTCGGTCACGGCGGCTGTTTCGGCTGCATCTATTCGGTGCGCGGCGCGGGCGGCTATCAGCTGTTCGGCGTCACGCCCGCGCCCATCTATGACCCCAGCCAGCGCCTCGACTACCTGCAAGCCTCAATGGTGTTCTTCCGCGCGGGCGATATCGTCCAGTTCCGGGCGATGGATCGCGCCGAGTATGACCGGGCCGTGGCGGAGGTCGAGGCGGGCACGTTCAGCCTGCGCATCCGGCCGGTGACGTTTGAACGGGAAAAATTCAGCGCGGATGCCGCTGACTACACCCACTACCTGCGGGAGGTGCTGTATGCCGATTAAGGT
>NZ_CAMKXG010000166.1 GCF_946477055.1 Lonsdalea britannica
CAGCCGAATGTAACGGCACGGTCGGCGTTATCCGGGGAGATCCCCCCCGCCAGCATCACGTTGTCCAGCTTAGCGCCTTCCAGCACCTGCCAGTTGAAGGTCTGACCGCTGCCGCCTTGCGCGTTATCCAACACCATGCGATCGACATGGGGGCGTTCAAGATTAGGCAGGGCGTCGCCGACGCTGACCGCCTGCCAGATTTGACAGTCGTCAGGCAGTTGCTGACGCAGTGCCGCAATGTAAGCCGTATCTTCGTCGCCATGCAGCTGTACTGCCGTCAGCCGAAGCTCATGGGCGGCGGTGGCGATGTCGCTTAACGGCGCATTACGGAACACGCCAACATAGCGCAGCGGCGCGCCGGCCATCACATCAGAGGCTTGCTGCACCGTGACATAACGCGGGGATGACTCGACGAAAATTAACCCGCCGTATACGGCTCCCGCCTCAAACGCGGCTTTGGCATCTTCCGCGCGGGTTAATCCGCAGACTTTGTTATCGCCCAGAATGACACGGCGAACGGCCATAGTCAGGTCGGATTCCGACATCAGTGAACTGCCGATGAGGAAGCCGTCGGCATAGCGGCTTAGCGCCTGGATCTGCGCATAGCGGCTGATGCCGGATTCGCTGATAACCGTCACGTCCGGCGGCAGTTGCGGCGCAAGCGTGCGTGTGCGGTTGAGATCGATAGACAGATCGCGCAGATCGCGGTTATTGATGCCGACAACCTGAGCCTTCAGCGCAATCGCCCGTTCCAGTTCCTGCGGGTTGCTCACTTCGGTGAGAACGCCCATTTTCAGACTGTGCGCCACTTCGGCCAGCTGCTGGTATTGGCTATCGTCTAACACGGAAAGCATCAGGAGAATCGCATCGGCCTGATAGTAGCGGGCCAGATAGATCTGATAGGGGTCGATAATAAAGTCTTTGCACAGCACGGGCTGATGAACGGCGGCGCTAACGCGAGTCAGAAACTCGACGTTGCCCTGAAAATATTTTTCATCCGTCAGCACAGAAATCGCCGAGGCGTAGTCTTCGTATACCTGCGCTATCGCCGCCGGATCGAAATCTTCACGGATCAGTCCTTTCGAGGGCGAGGCTTTTTTGCACTCCAGAATAAATGCAGGTCGAGTCTGTTTCAGCGCCTGATAAAAACTGCGTTGGCTCGGTACAATCTGTGACTGAAAATCCGCCAGCGGCTGCTGTTGACGACGTTCTTCGAGCCAGACGGCTTTGTCCCGTACGATTTTAGTTAAAACGGTATCCTGCATGGTTTACTGTCCTCTCGCTGCCAGGTCTTTCACACGCTGATAAACCTGACCACTGTGAATAACTTCCAATGCCTGCTGCGCATTCTGCGCCAGGTTTTCCTGTCCGAACAGTTTTAACAGCAGCGCGACGTTGGCCGCAACGGCAGTGTTGTGAGCCGGTTCCCCGTTCCCTTGCAGCAGGCGCGCCAGCATTTGTCGGTTTTCTTCAGGCGATCCGCCAACCAGCGCCGACATCGGATAGCTTTCCAGCCCGAAATCCCGGTGGGTCAGTTCATAGGTTTCAATACTGCCGTCACGCAGTTCCGCCACCTGTGTCGGTCCGTGAATGGCGACTTCATCCATTCCGCAGCCATGAACGACGGCCGCGCGCTGATAACCGAGCAGTTTCAGCGTTTCCGCCATGGGTTTCACCAGGTCGGGACTGTAAACGCCGATCAGCGCCAACGGCGGACGTGCCGGGTTGCTCAAGGGGCCGAGCACGTTAAACAGCGTATGGGTCTTCAACTGTTGGCGAACGGGCGCGGCATGGCGAAATCCCGTGTGATACTGAGGCGCAAACAGGAAGCAGACGCCCAATTCGTCCAATGCCTGACGAGACGCTTCCGCGGACATATCCAGTTTAATGCCGAAGGCGGCCAGCAGGTCCGAAGAACCGGAGCGGCTGGTGACGCTGCGGCTACCGTGCTTGGCCACTTTCACGCCGCAGCTCGCCGCTACGAAAGCGCTCGTCGTAGAGATGTTGATGCTGTTGGTGCCATCGCCTCCCGTACCGACGATATCGGCGAACAGATAATCCGGGCGCGGAAATGGCTGTGCATCTTGCAACAGTGCGCTGGCCGCGCCGGCGATTTCATCCGGCGTTTCGCCGCGAATTTTTATGCTGATCAACGCGGCAGCCAGCTGTGAGGGCTCCAGTTCATTACGGATGATCGCCGCGAATAACTGCTGGCTCTCCTCACGGCTCAACGTTTCTGCAGAATATAGCTTTTGAAGTAAGGTTTGCATGTCGTGTCCTTGCTTAATTTATGCCAGAGCCCATTCCAGCGTTTGATTTAGTAAGCGGGCGCCATGGGCGGTAAGAATAGATTCCGGATGAAACTGGAAGCCGCAGACGCGATCCTGGTCGTGGCGAACGGCCATCACCATGTCGTTGAAGTGTGCGTTAACGGTCAACGCTGCGGGAATATCACTGCCCACCAGAGAATGATAGCGGGCGACCGGCAACGGATTGCTTAATCCGCTGAACATGGCCTGCCCATCGTGTTCGATGCTAGATGCTTTGCCATGCAGGATCTCACCGGCCTGACCCACATGGCCGCCGTAGGCCTCGACGATCGCCTGGTGTCCCAGACAGATGCCGATGATCGGTAAATGTCCCCGCAGTCGCTGTAATAGCTCCGGCATGCAGCCAGCGTCGGCCGGAGCGCCGGGGCCCGGAGACAGCATCAGCACCGGCTGTTCCATCTGCTTCAGACGTTCAATAATCGCGTCGGCCGACATGATGTTGCGGTAAACCACGACGTGGTGGCCGCTGGCGCGCAGTTGGTCGACCAGATTGTAAGTAAACGAGTCGATGTTATCGAGTAACAGAATATCAGCCATCAGAACACCTCCTTGGCATGATGGGCGCTGGCGATGGCGCGCAAAACGGCACGAGCCTTATTGCGGGTTTCGTCGGCTTCGGCCTGCGGGTCGGAGTCCAGCACGACGCCAGCGCCCGCCTGTATGGTGGCGATGCCGTCTTCGACATAGGCGGAGCGGATCACGATACAGGTATCCAGATCACCGCGGGCGGTGAAATAACCGACGGCGCCGCCGTAGCTACCACGGCGCGTTTTTTCGCTTTCGGCAATCAATTGCATGGCGCGGACTTTAGGTGCGCCGCTCAGCGTGCCCATATTCATGCAGGCGCGGTAGGCGTGCAAGACATCAAGATCGGCGCGTAGCTGACCGACCACGCGGGACACCAGATGCATCACGAAAGAGTAGCGGTCGACTTTGGTCAGGTCGGCGACATAGCGACTGCCAGGTTCGCAGATCCGCGCCAAATCGTTGCGCGCCAAATCGACCAGCATCAGGTGTTCCGCCAACTCTTTATGATCGGTGCGCATTTCCAGCTCGATGCGGCTGTCCAGATCGCGATCCAGTGAGCCATCCGCCCGACGGCCGCGTGGTCGGGTTCCGGCGATAGGATAGATTTCAATCTGGCGGTTAGCGGCATCATATTTGAGCGAGCTTTCCGGGGACGCTCCGAACAGCGTGAAGTCCTGATCCTGCATATAGAACATGTATGGGCTAGGGTTGTTTTCCTTCAGCGTCTGATACGCCGCCAGCGGGGAAGGGCAAGGCAGCGAAAAACGGCGAGACGGCACCACCTGAAAAATTTCGCCCAGGCGGATGGCCTGCTGCATCTGTCTGACGACGTCGCCGAAATCTTCGTCGCTCTGATTACAGCTCAACGTCATGCTTTCTACGTGTTGACGAGGCAGTGAAGGCGCAGGCTGAGTCATCTGGTGCTGCAGCTGTTCAAGACGCTGCTGCAGGCGCTGACGCTCATCGGCATTCGGTGTAAACAGGCTCGCCTGCAGATGCGTCATCTGGCACTGATGATCCACAATCAGCAGGGTTTCGGCGAGGTAGAAACAGTAGTCCGGGCAGCGTTGCTGCTGATTGAGTGGAGGCAGCGTTTCGAACCCAGCGACCAGGTCATAGGCGAACAGGCCGCCGAAGAACATGGCTTCGCGTTCATTGTCCGGGCAAATCACCAGCGTAAGCAACTGCCGCAAAGCATCGAAGGCGGACAACGAGCGCAGACGCGCATCTTCGTCCTGCATGGCATCGATGGCCGGAAAGGTCAGCTCGCGACTATTCGGACGTGCTTCAACCCGGACTTCCGGCGGCAGCGCGCTGTCCAGCAACGGGAGTAGCGATGCGCCGTTGGCTGTCAGCGCCTGAACGGAAACCTGCGTCCCCATCGCCGTGATGCGCAAGGCGCTGTCTACGATCAGCAGACTCTGCAAATTCTGCTTGCTGTCGACCTCTGCGGACTCCAGCAGCAGCGTAGCGGGTCTGGCGCCGCACAACTGATGAAATATCGCGCTCGGGTCGTCTCGGTACTCGGCCTCGGCGCGTAATAATTCAATTTCTGGTTTGGTGTTTGGCATGATGGTCACTCTTTTTTATCCATGAAAAAGCCCGCATTGAGCGGGCTTAAGGATGTTGCATATCAGATAATGGGTATGCGCGATCGTTTCGCCCTCAGAGGGAGAAGCGCCACCAACCTGCACTGTATTTTTTCGATTGCATCGCCATTAGTCTGTCTCTTAATCCGTTACTGAACTTGCGTACTAGTTAACTGGAACGCTCAGGGTAAGTCAACCCAAAAACAAAAAATTAATTATGCGGATGGATGGGGAGCGGGGCGCATCAGGATGATTATCTTTCTTACCTTTTTATGGCTATTGATGGCATCATGCCGTCTGAACTTATCTTTGTCCGACGAGATGGATGCACTGCGTGTCAGAAGAAACCTCCCTCCTTGCTTCATTCCCACTGTACGATCTGCACAGTCACACCAAGGCCTCCGACGGCGGACTTACACCCGCAGAACTCGTGCGCCGTGCGGTGACGATGCGCGTTGGCGTGCTGGCTATCACCGACCATGACACCACCGCTGGCCTGAACGAAGCGCGAGAGACGATTCGACTTGAGGCGTTGCCGCTGCGACTGGTGGCAGGCGTTGAAGTGTCCACGCTGTGGGAAAATCATGAAATTCATATCGTCGGATTGGGGATCGACCCGCACCATCCGGCGATGGTGGCGTTGCTCGCCGAACAGGCGGACTACCGTCAGCAACGCGCTGAGCAAATTGCCGCCCGGCTGGAAAAGGCGCAGGTCGCCGGCGCGTTGGAAGGCGCCACCCGACTGGCGGCCGGCGGGGTCATTACTCGCGGGCACTTTGCCCGTTATCTGGTCGAGCAGGGTAAGGCCACGGCGATTAATCAGGTGTTCAAGCGCTATCTGGCGAAGGGCAAAACCGGCTACGTTCCGCCGCAGTGGTGTACAATAAAACAGGCCGTAGATGTGATTCATCAGTCCGGCGGTGCGGCGGTCATGGCTCATCCCGGCCGTTACCAGCTCAGCGCCAAGTGGTTGAAACGACTGCTGGCGCATTTTGCCGAATGTCAGGGCGATGCGATGGAAGTGGCGCAGTGTCAGCAGGCGCCCGATGAACGGACGCAACTGGCGCGTTATGCGCAGGACTATCATTTACTGGGATCTCAGGGATCGGACTTTCACTATCCCTGCGCCTGGATAGAGCTCGGGCGAAAACTGTGGTTGCCCGGTGGAGTGGAACCGGTTTGGGAACATCCGGCACTGAAAGACGGGCTGACGGCGTGAGGGTCAGCCGCACGTGAAAACGCTGGGCGCGGAGCGTCGCTGTCGCGGATTTCACGTTTTGAAGAAATGAGGTGGTACATGAGTCAATTTTTCTATATTCATCCCCAAAATCCGCAGGCGCGGTTGATCGCTCAGACGGTCGACGTCTTGCGTAAGGGCGGAGTGATTGTTTATCCGACCGACTCCGGCTATGCGTTGGGCTGTCAGTTGGAAGACAAATCGGCGTTGGAGCGCATTTGCCGCATTCGTCATCTGGACAGTAATCACCATTTTACGTTGATGTGCCGCGACCTGTCTGAACTGTCCACCTATGCTCACGTGGACAATGCCGCGTTTCGACTCATCAAGAACAACACGCCGGGTAATTACACGTTTATTTTGAAGGGCACGAAAGAAGTTCCGCGCCGCCTGATGAATGAGAAGCGCAAAACCCTGGGCCTGCGCGTTCCGGCAAACCCGATTGCGCTGGAGCTGCTGGCGGCAATGAACGAGCCGCTGATGTCCACGACGCTGATGTTACCGGGCAACGATTTCGCCGAATCCGATCCGGAAGAGATTCAGGATCACCTTGGTAAACAGGTCGACCTGATCATTCATGGCGGCTTTATCGGGCAGCAGCCCACCACGGTCATCGATCTCACCGGCGATGCGCCGGAGGTGATCCGCGAAGGCACCGGCGACATTACCCCGTTTCTTTGACGCGTCTCACCCCGGCAACATTCAGCATACAAATGGCGCGAATGCAGTTATAATCGCGCCGCAAAATTTCATGCGTGGACGTTTTGAACGTCGGCGCATCTCTCCCCCCGACGCCTGTGAAGGCGACACTCAGAGGTTGCTCAATGAGCGAAAAGCTACAAAAAGTACTGGCGCGTGCAGGACATGGTTCACGCCGGGAAATCGAAACAATGATTCAGGCAGGGCGCATCAGCGTCGACGGTAAAATCGCCACGTTGGGCGATCGCGTCGATGTCACCAAAGCGACCAAAGTCCGTATCGACGGTCACGTGGTGACGGTACGTGACACCGAAGAGACCGTATGCCGGGTCCTGATGTATTACAAACCGGAAGGGGGAACTGTGTACGCGCAGCGATCCCGACGGTCGTCCGACGGTGTTTGATCGTCTTCCTAAAATGCAGGGCGCGCGCTGGGTGGCGGTCGGTCGACTGGACGTCAACACTTCCGGTCTGCTGCTGTTCACCACCGACGGTGAATTAGCGAACCGTTTGATGCATCCGAGCCGCGAAGTCGAACGTGAATATGCCGTTCGTGTCTTCGGCACGGTAGACGACGATAAAATCAAACAGCTGAGTAAAGGCGTACAGCTGGATGACGGCCCCGCGTCGTTCCGCACCATCCGCTATCAGGGCGGAGAAGGCATGAACCAGTGGTACAACGTGACGCTGACCGAAGGGCGTAACCGCGAAGTGCGTCGTCTGTGGGAAGCCGTGGGCGTTCAGGTTAGCCGCCTGATCCGCGTACGTTACGGCGATATCCAACTGCCGAAGAGCCTGCCGCGTGGCGGCTGGTCTGAAATGAAGTTGGAAGACGTCAACTACCTGCGCGAATTGGTTCAGCTGCCGCCTGAAACCGTCAGTAAACTGCCGGTTGAACGTGAACGCCGTCGGATGAAGGCCCATCAGATCCGCCGTGCAGTGAAACGACACAGCCAGGTAAGTGCGGCGCCAAGCCGTCGTAACCCGCCTTCCAAGCGTAACGGCTGATAGAAAACGGGATACCGCATTCGATACGGTATCCCGTTTTATTTTCTTTAGATCGCCTTTCTTTCTCACCGCTGATTCAATCTATCCGCGTTATTCCGCCGCGCCGGGTTTCCTTCTCGGTTGGGCATCAAAACTCATTCCTGTCTTGCGTCGACTGTCATCGCCCATCAGATATAAGTAGAGCGGCATGATGTCCGCTGGCGTTTTCAGCTTTTCCGGATCTTCGTCAGGAAAGGCCGTTGCCCGCATCGATGTTCGCGTTCCGCCTGGATTAATGCAATTCACCCGCAGATTACGGTGGCGATACTCTTCGGCCAGCACCTGCATCATGCCCTCGGTAGCAAACTTAGAGACGGCGTAGGCGCCCCAGCCCGCGCGCCCTTCGCGTCCTACGCTGGAGCTGGTAAATACCAGCGAAGGGCTGGACGACTTGAGGAGCAGGGGAAGTAGCGCCTGCGTCAGCATAAAGGTGGCATTGACGTTGACCTGCATCACCTGTTGCCAAATATCGACGGACTGTTCCGTCATGGGGGCAATCTGCCCCAGCAACCCGGCGTTGTGCAGGACGCCGTCCAGACGCGGCATCGCCTGACTCAGCGCGTCCGCTATCTGGTGGCACTGATCCGGCGTA
>NZ_CAMKXG010000167.1 GCF_946477055.1 Lonsdalea britannica
GCATCGGCGCCCTTCAGTGTGCCTACGCGTTCGCGCAGGCTGGAAGAGAAGTCGAGATCGCCTTGCATCGCGCGTTCGGTGATCGCCGCCACCTGATCGCCCACGCCCGCCAGGTTGGCGATTTCATCAATGCACTCGATCTGGATCGCCGTGGAGTCCATATCCATGACCAGCAAACCGGGCGAGCGCAGGGTGGGGTGATTCCCCATCGCGGCCACGTCCAGCCCCAGCGTGTGCGCGGACTCGGCGATATGCGGCGTCAGAATGCCCGCCAGTCGAACGACCTGATAGTCGCCTACGCTCCAGGCGCTTACGATGACCATCGGTTCATCCAGCAGGCGCTGCATACGGGATAACGCGTTTTTGTCGAGCGTGTCGCCGTAGAGCAGCCAGCCGGTGTTGCCCGCCCGATAGTCCAGCGGCATGACTTCGTCACCGCTGAGCGACAGCGGCAAATTGGGCCAGCAATTGATCTCAACGGGCAGATCGCGATAGGTCAAACGGTTCGACATGGGGTAAATCCTTTCCTGCGGGTGTTGTGTTGACGACGTAGAACGGTCATAAAGAGGACAATGATAAAACAACGCAACAAGCTATCCTATCGTCAACGCTTCTGGCAACATTAAACTCTCCAAATCGCTCAGGTGTTCCCATGGTTCGGGCTCGGTTGAAATTTCGCTTACATCGTACGGCTATTGTGCTGATCTGTCTGGCGTTGCTGGTGATCCTTATGCAGGGATCGTCGTACTTTAGCCTCAGTCATCAAATGGCTCGCTCTGAACAGGTTGAAGAGCTGACGCGGACGTTGACCCGTCAGGTCGCGTTTAGCCTGACCCCGTTGCTGGAAGGCAATGATGACAACACCCAGCGGATCCACGACGTGTTACGCAATCTGACCGATCGCAGCCGGATTCTGGACGCAGGCATCTATGCGCTGGACGGTACGCTGATATCGCGGGCCGGGGAGCAGATCCCGTTACGCGACCGGTTGGCGCTGGATGGCAATCGGGCCGGTAGCTACTTCAACCATCAACTGGTCGAACAGATCAACGGTAAAGACGGGCCGATTGGCTTTCTCCGCGTGACGCTGGACACTCATGTGCTGGCGACTGAAGCCAAACAGGTGGACAACACGACCAATATTCTTCGGCTGATGATCCTGCTCGCGCTGGCCATCGGCATTATTCTTGCGCGAACGCTGTTGCAGCACCGCCGTTCCCGCTGGCAGCAGTCGCCCTATCTGTTGACCGCCAATACGCCGGTTGAGGATGACGATCCGGATAACGACGACGAAAATGGTGATGCTTCGCACGAGCCTGGTTCTCGTCGCTGACCGCCGGCGGACTCCTTTATATGGCGTCATGCTTCATAAAAATGTTTCCCGCAGCGCTCGCGGCTGACCATAGGCTCGTTCGCCGCCGTGGGGCTGATAAACGGTAAAGAAAAGGTGCGTCTTTCAGTCACTGATTGTTTATGACTGGTAAATCAGAGAAAATGCCCCGCTTAACGATTGATTTCCGCTCTGCCTGACGTGACATCGCTGCGATCTGATGCTGACGCCGGGTGCTAACCTGAAGAAGCCTGAACAACATGTCTCCAAGTGAATTTGCCCGCGAAGTCTCGAAACGACGGACTTTTGCCATTATTTCCCACCCTGACGCCGGTAAAACCACCATCACGGAAAAGGTTTTGCTGTTCGGACAGGCGATCCAGACCGCCGGTACGGTAAAAGGCCGCGGCTCTAATCATCACGCCAAATCCGACTGGATGGAAATGGAAAAACAACGTGGTATCTCCATCACGACGTCCGTGATGCAGTTCCCGTATCGGGATAGCCTGGTCAATCTGCTGGATACCCCGGGGCATGAAGACTTCTCGGAAGATACCTACCGCACGCTGACCGCTGTCGACTGCTGTCTGATGGTGATCGATGCCGCGAAAGGGGTGGAAGATCGTACACGTAAACTGATGGACGTTACCCGTCTGCGCGATACCCCGATTCTGACCTTTATGAACAAGCTCGACCGCGACATTCGCGATCCGATGGAGCTGCTGGATGAAGTGGAAAGCGAGCTGAACATCGCCTGTTCGCCCATCACCTGGCCTATCGGCTGCGGCAAGCTGTTTAAAGGGGTCTATCACCTTTATAAAGACGAAACCTACCTGTATCAGCGCGGAATGGGGCACACCATCCAGGAACTGCGCGTTATTAAAGGGCTGGATAACCCTGAGCTGGACAGCGCGGTCGGCGAAGAGCTGGCGGCCCAGCTGCGCGAAGAGCTGGAACTGGTACAGGGCGCGTCCAACGAATTCGAAGAAGAGGCTTTCCTGAGCGGCGATTTGACGCCGGTCTTCTTCGGCACCGCGCTGGGTAACTTCGGCGTGGACCACATGCTGGATGGGCTGGTCGACTGGGCGCCGACGCCGATGCCGCGTAAAACCAACGTGCGTGAAGTGGTCGCGTCGGAAGAGAAATTCACCGGCTTCGTGTTCAAGATCCAGGCCAATATGGACCCGAAACACCGCGACCGCGTTGCTTTCATGCGCGTCGTGTCGGGTAGATATGAGAAAGGCATGAAGCTGCGTCAGGTGCGGATCGGCAAAGATGTGACGATCGCGGACGCGCTGACTTTCATGGCGGGCGACCGTTCCCATGTAGAAGAGGCCTATCCCGGCGACATCATCGGCCTGCATAACCACGGCACCATCCAGATTGGCGATACGTTCACGCAGGGCGAAGACATGAAGTTCACCGGTATTCCGAACTTTGCCCCTGAGCTGTTCCGCCGCATTCGTCTGCGCGATCCGCTGAGACAGAAACAGCTGCTGAAAGGATTGGTTCAGCTGTCTGAAGAGGGCGCTGTGCAGGTGTTCCGTCCGCTGATCAATAACGATCTGATCGTGGGCGCGGTTGGGGTACTGCAGTTTGATGTGGTCGTTGCCCGTCTGAAGACGGAGTACAACGTGGAAGCGGTTTATGAGTCGGTCAACGTTTCGACCGCGCGCTGGGTAGAATGCGGCGACGTCAAAAAGCTGGAAGAGTTTAAGCGTAAGAATGAACAGCATCTGGCGCTGGATGGCGGCGACAACCTGACCTATGTGGCGCCCACCATGGTCAACCTGAATCTGACTCAGGAACGTTACCCTGACGTACAGTTCCATAAAACGCGCGAACATTAATTTTCTGCTTAAGATTTACGCAGATGACATAAGCCAGGCTCACGCCTGGCTTTTTGCTATTTTATCAATATATTTCAAATAATTAACTCCCATTCCCTCCACGTCAGACCTCGTTTTACCGCACGGACAAATCTGAATCTCTCGAATTTGCTGTCTTTTTCATCGGGTGGTCTGGGTTTTTATCCGCAGTCGGCTATAGTTAACTATGTGTACGACATTTCTAGTTTGTTTCACTGTTAATTTAACGAGAGGCAGCGAGTTGTATTGATGTGTTGGTAATTTGCGGCATGACAATCTATTTAGTGGCCGATGCCGGCTACGATGCGCTAGCCCCGTGATTGACTCTTTATGAGCACATTCCGTGCAGTGAAACAGTGGCAACAAAAAGGAAGATCTAGATGAAAAAGACCAAGATTGCACAATCAGTAATGGCCGTTGTTCTGGGTACTATGTTGCTGGGCGGTCAGGCGATGGCAGAAGAAACGTTCAGCCAGAAAGTGAAGAACGTGGCCGACACCACCGGACAGAAAGTCGATAGCTCCATGACTTCTGCAGGAAATTATCTGGATGACAGCACCATCACCGCCAAGGTGAAAAGCGCGCTGTTGGAAGATAAAACGATTGATAGCGGCGACATCTCCGTCGCGACGTCTAAAGGCGTCGTAACCCTGAGCGGTTTTGTCGCAAGCCAGGATCTTTCCGCGCACGCGGTCAGCATCGCGAGCAAGACCGAGGGCGTGAAGTCCGTCAGCGATAAGCTGCAGGTCAAAGATGAAAAAGGTTCCCAGACCGTCGGCGCTTATGCCGGAGATACGGTAACCACCAGCAAAGTCAAAGCGAAATTCCTGGCGGACAGCATCGTTCCGTCTCGCCACATCAAAGTTGAAACGCATGACGGCATTGTGCAGCTGACCGGTCAGGTATCGACGGCGGCACAGTCTGCTCAGGCGGAAAGTTTGGCCAAGACTGTTGAAGGGGTCAAAAGCGTCAAGAATGACCTGACGGTTAAATCCTAATTCAGCTCCGACTCCGGGTTATGCCGTTCCTCGGGTAACCCGCGATCACATCTGCGCGGCGGCTATCTCGCCGCCGCGCCTGTCAGGACGACTCACCGACGGTATCTTCGCTCAGGGCGGCTTCGGCGCCATCAGACCAATGAGCGCGGTTTCGGGCTCATGGTTCTGCCCCGTCGGATAGCCGCGTTGCGTTCTAAGACGCTGGCTGCAACAACATCACTTTAATCACCCGATATTGAAGGAGAGCGTATGTTTCGTTGGGGTATTATTTTTCTGATTGTAGCGCTGATCGCCGCCGCGCTGGGTTTCGGCGGACTGGCGGGTGTCGCGGCGAGTGCAGCTAAAATCGTCTTCGTGATTGGTATCATTCTATTCCTGATCAGTCTCTTTATGGGACGCAGGCGTCCATAGCGATAGCGGCCTGTAGGTGTCGCTGAGGACGTGAACTTCAGTCTGTGCTCTATCACGTCGGTTAACGTCGGCCCGGCATCCATAAGGATGTGCGGGCCGGTTTTATATCCAACGGATAAGGCTGCCTGTCTTTCGCGTTATCCCGATAGGCTGCGTCTTGCGTTGGCTCCCATCCGATAAAAGGCCGGCGGACAGGTCTGTCGCAGGCACATGTCGCTGAGGGCGGGTAACTGCTATCCTCACTTCCTCTCATTCAGCATGGAGGCCGCATATGCTTACGCCGGGTTTTGAACAAACTGCCAGCCAGACCGACCGACGCTCTGACACGCCGGGTCCGCTGATCGATACCCACTGCCATTTTGACGTTCCGTTGTTTCTGAATGACGAGTCTGACAGCCTGCGACGCGCTCAGGACGCGGGCATTACCGATATCATTATCCCTGCGGTAGACGCCCATCACTTCGACCTCATCCTGCAACTTGCCCAACGGTGGCCTGGTTTGCATGCGGCGCTGGGATTGCACCCGTTATATATTGATCGTCATGACGAAAAGGATTTAGCGTTGCTGGACGCCCGGCTGCAGTCGCATCGGGAAAGCGTAGTCGCGGTCGGTGAGATTGGATTGGATCTCTATATGGACGATCCACAGTTCGATCGCCAATGCCACTTTCTCGGCGAACAGTTGGCGCTGGCTCGTCGTCACGATCTGCCGGTGATCCTGCACTCCCGGCGGACACATGACCGTTTGGCGGCGATACTACGGCGATATCCGTTGCCGCGCACGGGCGTGGTGCATGGATTTTCAGGCAGCTATGAGCAGGCGATGGCGTTTATCCGGCAGGGCTTTTATATCGGCGTTGGCGGCACTATCACCTATCCGCGCGCCAGCAAAACACGCAAAGCGATAGCGAAATTGCCGTTGGAATTTCTGTTATTGGAAACGGATGCGCCGGATATGCCTGTATCGGGTCATCAGGGGGCGCCCAATCGGCCGGAACGCCTACGCGACGTATTCGCGTCGTTGTGTGAACTGCGGGAAGAAACATCGACGCAATTAGTCGCGGCCCTCTGGACAAATTCGCAGCGTTTATTCCAGCTTTCTGAGATGGATGAATTCTAATCACATGTTATAAGCGACAAAAAAATTTAACATCCGGTTTGATAATGCCGGAATAGTCCCTTTTTCTTCCCGCCAGACTTATCCATTTTCCTCTTCTGACCCACTCTATTCGCGGCTGCGATATGACGTTTTATTGTTTTATGACAATAGGTAACGTAATGAATAGTGGGTAGAAAGAGGAGGAATAATGCACTTTTATCCCAAAATGTACAATATTTCAGAATATTTGACGTTTTTATTCATTTAATGTTGTATGCATCGTTGGCTGCTGCCGATATGCCTTTTGTCGGCCCACTTCTCCGTTTGTTAAGTTTTCTAAAGAGAAGGGACGCACCCTGGCAGTAGCATAGGCTTTGTTGTTTATTACTTTCTCTATTAAAGGGATTTTCCATGGAAATATTGATGAGTCTGGTGGGGATGGCCGTACTAATCCTGGTCGGAATCATGCTGTCTAATAACCGTAAGGCTATCAGCGTTCGTACGGTCCTAGGCGCTTTTTTGATCCAGATCTGTATTGGCGTATTGGCGCTATATGTTCCCCTGGGGCGTCAGATCCTGGCCAGCATCACGTCCGGCGTAGGTAACGTCATCGGCTACGGCAATGACGGGATCGCTTTTATGTTCGGCGGTCTGGCCTCGGATAAAATGTTCGAGATTTTCGGCGGCGGCGGTTTTGTCTTTGCGCTGCGGGTACTGCCGATGATTGTGTTCTTCTCTTCCCTGATCGCGGTGCTGTACTACCTCGGCATCATGCAGTGGGTCGTCCGCCTGCTGGGCGGCAGCCTACAGTGGCTATTGCGGACCTCGCGCACCGAATCTCTCTCCGCCACCGCGAATATCTTCGTCGGCATGACGGAGGCGCCGTTAGTGGTGCGTCCCTATATTGCGGGTATGACGCAATCCGAACTGTTTGCCGTCATGTGCGGCGGGCTGGCCTCTATCTCCGTTTCCGTTCTTGCGGGCTATGCGCAGATGGGTGTGCCGTTGGAGTATCTGATCGCCGCTTCCTTTATGGCCGCGCCGGGCAGCCTGCTGTTTGCCAAGCTGATCATGCCGGAAACGGAACAGACGCATGACCGCGATACGGTGCAGAATTTCGACGGTGAAGAACAGAAACCGGGCAACGTGATCGACGCAGCGGCGGGCGGTGCGGCGTCAGGTTTGCAATTGGCGCTAAATGTTGGCGCAATGTTACTGGCTTTTATCGCTTTGATTGCTTTACTTAACGGTATCCTCAGCGGAATCGGAGGCTGGTTCGATTATCCTCAGCTGTCCCTCGAGCTGGTTCTGGGCTGGATTTTTGCCCCCGTGGCATTCCTGATCGGCGTGCCGTGGAGTGAAGCGACCGTTGCCGGTTCGTTCATCGGCCAGAAGCTGGTTGTTAATGAATTCGTGGCCTATTTGAATTTGAGCCCCTACCTCAAGCCTGACGATATTGTCGCGGCCTCCGGTTTACAGGTGCTGTCTACACACACTAAAGCGATTGTCTCGTTTGCGCTGTGCGGCTTCGCTAATTTGTCCTCTATCGCCATTCTCATCGGCGGCTTGGGCAGCATGGCCCCGAATAGACGTCAGGACATTGCCCGTTTCGGAATGAAAGCCATTGCGGCAGGAACGCTATCGAATCTGATGAGCGCCAGTATCGCCGGTTTCTTTCTGGCTTTGTGAGTAGTGTTTTACAGGGAGGTGGCGCTGCTGCTTCTCTGTACTGTGAACTAGTGGCATATGCACTATGTTCCGCTTGAAGAGTTAACGAATATGCTTTCTGTTTTTATAGAAGATATAGAGTGGGTTACGTTCCACCAGGCTGACAGCGAAGCTATTTACCCTGGGGTAGGGGCTCGCTGCCATTTCTCCCTGCGGACTTATCGTGATGATTTGTTCTTTCGTGCGGGGATTCCTTTCACAGCAGAAATTGCACGCTCAGTGCCTAAGCGTCGGGCTGAGTATCTGGCCGGACGTTATCTCGCCCGCCGGGTGCTTGAACGCCTGGGGGTTGAGCGATACACATTGAAAAACGGCGAGGATCGTTCGCCGCAGTGGCCCGACTTTATCGTTGGGTCGTTGAGCCATAACGCAGACTGCGCGCTCTGCGCGGCCCACATGCGTCAGGATACGGCCTCCTACGTCGGATTGGATGTCGAGACGGTCATGAGCGAGGAGCGGGCGAACAGCCTGTGGCCGGGGATCATCAACGATGAAGAGTTCGACTGGTTGCATGAGACGTTCCCCGGTCGTTTCTCGACGTTGCTGACGCTGGCGTTCTCCGCCAAGG
>NZ_CAMKXG010000168.1 GCF_946477055.1 Lonsdalea britannica
TGATTTGTTCGTTATCATCGAGCCAGGCGATGATCGATTCCGGCTCAATGTAGGCATGCTCCTGATACCCCACCTCATATTCTCGTTCAAAGATGTGACGGGAGGCGGCAAACCCCGCGTCGATATCGCCCTTGATCGTATGGTGATGGTTAATCACGTTGCTGGCGCTGCCGGGGTGGATCAACCGCGCATCCGGCTTCAGCGCCTCCTCGACGCCGGTGATTGGTTCGAACGGCGTATAGCGCACGCGGATCTTATCCGCCGCCAGACAGGCGGCCTCATAACTTTCAGCCGCAATCACGGCAATCACGTCGCCGCGAAAAGCGATATTGTCTTTGACCAGCGGCGGGTAGTCCGCCATTACCACGCCGATGTGACTTTCGCCGGGCACATCGCGCCAGGTGGCGATCTTGACGACGCCCGGCACGTCTAATGCCGCGCTCAGGTCAACCTCTTCCACCCGACCCGCGGCGATATCGGCATAGCGGCACACGCCGTACAACATCTCTTTCATGACGATGTCGTCCCCATACACCGCGCTGCCTTTCACTTTGCCCAGACCGTCAACGCGAGGGACTTCGCGGCCCACGGTCTGCATGTCCACTCCGTCTTTTGTTTCTTCCATTGTTAACCTCATGGGTGACGCGGACTGCCGTCAGCCAGCAGCGCTTCGCCTTTGATCGTGGTGATAAGGCCGTAAGCCTGAGGCTGACGATGCAGATCGAAATTGAAGGTAGTGCGTTTGTAGATCTGGCAGAAATCGAGATCGCAGTGGGCGATGGCCACTTCGTCGCCTTTGGTGACACAGCGGGCGACCACTTCGCCCGAGGGTGCGATAATGCAGCTGCCGCCGATGTGATCGACCCCCTCTTCCGTCCCCGCCTTCGCCACGCCGACGACCCAGGTTCCGTTCTGATAGGCCCCAGCCTGCATAGACAGCTGGTTATGGAACAGCGACAGGTCATCGTGTTCCGGCGCAGGCGCGTTGTGTACCGGCGTGTTGTAGCCAATCAGCACCATTTCCACCCCCTGTAGCCCCATCACGCGATAGGTTTCGCACCAGCGACGATCGTTGCAGATCGCCATGCCGAACCGACCGTCAAAGGCGTCAAACACCGGAAATTCATTGCCGGGCGTGAAATAGCGCTTTTCCAGATGCTGGAACGCGCGCCAGGGTTCGTGCTCACGGTGTCCCGGCAGGTGAACCTTGTGGTATTTGCCGACGATTTCGCCGCTTTTATCCACCAGAATCGACGTATTAAAGCGTTTCTTTTCTCCTTGCTCCCGGCTCAGCTCGGCGTAGCCCAAACAAAACCCCACCTGCAAGGTCTTCGCCAGTTCGAACAGCGGCAAGGTTTCGGTTCCCGGCATCGCGGTTTCACACCACCGGTCCAGCTGCGCTTCGTCTTCGATGTACCAGCGCGGAAAGAAAGTGGTGAGCGCCAGCTCGGGATAAACAATCAGATCCGCGCCCAGCTGATGGGCTTCCCGCATCAGGTTCATCAGACGCGCCACCACGGCGGCACGGGAATCCACTTTGTTGACCGGCCCTAACTGGCCGATAGCGACATTGACATAACGCCCCATGAGTACTTTCTCCTCTAAAACATGCGGTATCAGACGCGATCGGCGCGCTGGACAACCGCGCCCAGCAGCACGTTCGCACCCGCAATCAAATCCTTTGGCGCCGTATACTCCTGCGTGTTGTGGCTTAATCCCGCCACGCTCGGGACAAAAATCATTCCCGCCGGACACATCTCCGCCATAATCTGCGCATCATGCCCCGCGCCGCTCGGCATGCGGCGGAACGCCAGTCCGCGCTTGCGCGCCTGCGCCTCAACGAGCGCCACCATCTCCGGCGCAAACGGCGTTGGTTCGAAACGGGCCAGCGATTGACGCCGCAGCGCGATCCCTTCCTCTTCCGCCGCCTGCTCGGCAAACGCCCACAGGCGCTGTTCCGCCTCGCGCAACGCATCAGCATCCGTGTTGCGTAGATCCACCGTCAGCGTCACCCTGTCGGGGATCACGTTGACCAGATTCGGGCTGAACACCGCATGGCCGACCGTCGCTACCTGATCGCCACCCAGCGCTTGCGCCAGCTGGCGGGCAAACACGCCGATCTGCGCCGCGACATAGCCAGCATCCCGCCGCAAACGCATCGGCGTGGTGCCCGCATGGTTGGAGACGCCTTGCAGTTGGAATTCGGTCCAGGAAATGCCCTGCACGCCCTCAACGACCCCGATACTGATTTCCTCTTCATCCAGCACCGGGCCTTGCTCGATGTGCAGTTCGAAATAGCTGTCGACGTGGTTTTCCCCTACGGAGGCCGTGCCGTGGTAGCCAATGCGACGCAGCGCCTCGCCCACGGTCACGCCATCAATGCCGCGCGTTGCCAGCGCGGTTTCCAGCGCGAGTCCTCCCTGATACACCAGGCTGCCCATCATGTCGGGTTGAAAACGCGCGCCCTCTTCATTGGTAAAGAACGCCACCGCCACCGGTCGACGCAGGCGAAGGCCGTTCTCTTTTAACGTGGCGATCACCTCCAGCCCGGACAGCACGCCGTAGTTGCCGTCATACCATCCGCCCGTCGCCACGGTATCGATATGCGACCCCATCATCACCGGCGGCGCATCGGTGAGTCCGGGATAGACGCCCACGACATTGCCGATGGCGTCGACCGAAATCGCCAATCCCAGCGCCTGCATACGCGCGACGGTCCAATCCCGCCCCTGTTTATCTTCATCGCTGAGCGCCAGTCGGCATACGCCGCCCTGCGGCAGTGCGCCTATCTCGCCCAGCGCATGCAACGACGCCATCAGGCGTTCGCCGTTAATCTGTAACTCGCTCGTCATCACTTCACCTTCTCCCTTCTGTTGACCGTGCTGCATCAACGATGCGCCCAATGCGTCATCCGCTTCTCAACCAGAGCGAAGAGTTCGTACATCACGACCCCCATCGCGCCGATGACGATTAACCCGGCAAACACCAGCGCCATATTCATGTTGGAGCTGGCCGCCATCATCAGGTAGCCAATCCCCAGATTGGAGGCCACCGTTTCTGAGATCACCGAGCCGACAAAGGCCAGCGTGATCGCCACTTTTAATGAAGCGAAGAAATACGGCAGTGACCGGGGCAAGCCGACCTTTTTAAGAATGTCGAGGCGGGATGCACCCAGCGAACGCAGCACGTCTTCCATCTCCGGCTCCACGGTGGCAAGCCCGGTGGCAACGTTGACCACCACCGGGAAAAAGGAGATCAGAAACGCGGTGGCGATAGCCGGTAGGGTGCCGATGCCGAACCACACCACCAGCACCGGCACAAATGCCACCTTGGGAATCGCGTTGAATCCGACCAAGAGGGGATATATCGATTTGTACACCAGCGTGGAGGCGCCCACGGCCACGCCCAAGACCAGGCCGAAGACCACCGCCAGCACAAATCCCACCAGCGTGGTGTACAGGGTCTGCAAAGAGTGGACGGCGATGGGACGCCAGTCGGCAATCAATGAGCGGTAAACGTCGCTCACCGAGGGAAACAGGTAACTCGGGACATTCAGCCCCACCACCACCGCCTGCCAGACGCCCCCGATGAACAGCAGCAGCGCCCAGGGGGCCAGTTTGATTAACGTATGTCGCGGTATCACGATAGGCGTCCCGTTATGCATGATGTTGAGAAGCGATGTGTTCGCGCAATGCGAGCACATCGCGAGCAAATTCATCGGTGTAGGCGATTTGGAGGTCGCGCGGGCGCGGGAGATTGATCTCCCGACGAGCGATAATGCGGCCGGGTCGCGCGCTCATGACGTACACGGTATCCGCCAGAAAAACCGCTTCGCGCAGATCGTGAGTGACCAGCACCACCGTGAAAGGCGCGTCCTGCCACAGGTCACGCACCATGCACCACAGCTCTTCACGGGTGAACGCATCCAGCGCGCCGAACGGTTCATCCAGCATCAGCAAACGCGGCTTGTGGATCAGCGCGCGACAAATGGAGGCCCGCTGCTGCATCCCACCGGATAGCTCCCACGGAAATTTGTCCTCATACCCTTCCAGCCCGACGCGTTTAAGCAAGGCGCGCGCCTGCGCTTCGTACTCCCGCTTTTTTTTATGTCGCGTTGAACGGTAAGGCTCGACGATTTCCATCGGCAACATGACGTTTTCCAGCGTGGTGCGCCAAGGCAACAGGTTCGAAGCCTGAAACGCCATGCCGACGCATTTCTGCGGCCCCGCCACTTCCCGCTGGTTAACGAAAACGTAGCCCTGGGTGGGTGAAATCAGCCCAGAGGTCAACTTCATGAACGTCGACTTGCCGCACCCGGAAGGGCCGACCAGCGCCACAAACTCATTTTCATCAATGCTGAAGTTAATCTCTTCAATCGCCAGCGTTTGGCTGTGCTGATAGGCCAGACTGACATTGTCGAATTTCACGAAACTCATACACGTTCTCCCCTGAAATCAGGCCAGCTTGCGATTTACCGCACGGAGCGCTCTGCGCGTTCGGGCAATAACGCCCGCGTGAATACTGCGTCTGCCGTTGGGGTATTCTTCAACGCGAACGCGGCGACCACATCGCTGATGGACCGGTTCAGGCGGTCGGTATCCACATCACCCAAGCCGTTCTTGCGGGTTTCTGGGGTGACGACCAGCTGCCCAAAGGCCAGTTGCAGGCGCCGCGTTTCCAGTGGCAGATTGATCAACGCATCCTGTTCTTTCACGAAGCTGGCCGCGCTGACGGGATCGGCCAGCGTTTCCTGCATCGCTCTGTTGAAGGCGCGCAGGAAGGCTTTCAGGATGTCCGGATGTTGTTCCAGCATCGTTTTGCTGGCGATGAGGGTGTTGCCGTAGAGGTCAACGCCGTATTGCGCATAGGGGAAAACCACCAGATCGTCCGCCTTGACGCCGCGCGCCTCCAGATTCAACAGATTGGTAAAAGAGAATCCCGAAATGGCATCGACGTTCTTACGCACCAGCAGATTGGCGGTCACGGTGGGATCGGCGGACTGCCACGTAACGGCATCCTTGTTTAACCCGTTTTTTTGCGCAAAGACCGGCCAGGACTTGCGTGCGGCGTCGAATACCGGGGCGGCGATGGTTTTGCCGGCTAACGCCGCCGGGGTCGTCACGCCAGAGCTTTTTAGCAAAAAGACGGCGGCGGGCGTGGCGTTATACACCATATAAATGCCCTTAACGCCCGTACCGGGATGCCGGGACTCTTGCTCGATCAAGGCGTTGATATCGGCAAAGGCCATATCATAAGTCCCGGTCGCGACCCGGGTGACGGCGCCAACCGAACCGTTACCGGAGTCAATCTGTACGTCCAATCCTTCCTGACTGAAATAGCCCTTGGCCTTCGCCATCAAAAACGAGGCCGAGGGGCCTTCGAAACGCCAGTCGAGCGAGAATTTCACTTTGACGGGGTCTGCCGCATAGGCCGGTGAAGCCACGACGGACAGGCACAGTAGCGCCAGGCAACCCCATTTGGGCACGTTTGCAAAGAGGGATATCAACATTACGCATGTCCTCAAGCTGGAAAATCAATGGTTAACAGGACTAATCCCGGCATTTGTGGTCTGCCGTCGAGGGCGGATCCAGTGGGTACAGATCGCCAATCTGTCGATGGATATCTTCCATGCGCTGCATGCGTTGGCTTGCCCTGTCGGAACAACCGGCGGCCAGTTCGTTGCCGATGAAATTCACCATGCTGATGGCGGTGGTGTAGGAATCAAAAATATCGCCGTGCCGTGCGGCGCAAGGGATAACGACATCGGCCAGCGCACAGACATCAGAAACCAGGGTGTTGCTCAGCGCGACAATGCGAGCCTGATAGTGCTTCGCAACGCTGACCAATGGCGCAAGCAGCTGCACCTGCCGGGGAAAGTCCACGACGAACAGCACGTCCGTGGGGCGGATGTCCGCCAGCACGTCGGCATATCTGGCCGCCGGATCGTTGACCAGCTGCACATCGCTCAACATGTGAGAAAACAGCGACTGCGCGTAAAACGCCGTCGCGAAACTATTGCGAAAGCCGAGTACCCAGACGCGACGCGCGCCGCTTATCAGCGTGACCGCACGCCCCAACGCTGCCGACAGGCTGTCTTGCTGCATGCCCGCCAGATTTTCACGCTCGCGCTCAATGTGGGCATCCAGCCGTTCACGCAGCGTCTTTGGGTGCGACGTCCGCTGCTCGAGATTGCTTAGCGGCGAATAGCCCATAGGTTCAATCTCGCGGCATTTCATGCGGAACTGATTGAAATCCTGAAAGCCAAGGCGACGAAACACGCGCGCGGCGGTGGATTTGGAAACGCCCGCCAGCTGAGCTAATTCAGTGGCGCTATAGCTGGCAAGGTGATGCTGATGATCCAGAATGACATCCACCAGCTTCCTTTCCGCCGGAGATAAGCTGCCGTATATGAGACGGATCGCGGTTTGCAGCTCCATCAACGTGCTGGGATGTTTATCTGGTGCAGATAGCGCGTTATTCATCCTTCCCCCCTGCCATCGTGATACCTGACGTTCCGTGATGTGGCATTCGCTCGTTTGGCACATCCGTTCTATGCAACAGCATCAAAAGAAACGTGCGTACCAAACACTAAGCAAGGGATATTCCAAAACCACAAAATAAAAGTGGCTTTAAATTTAATGCATTGAAAAATAAATAGATTAATTTGTTTTTATTCGATAGTTCACGAATATTGAGCAGCACGGAAGGGACGAGGATGAGACGATCCTGGTGCGACCGGTGGATGTTTCGCACCAGAATGAAGCCGCATAAAGTCGCGCGTGGGTTTCACGCCGGGAAGCAGAGAACAACAAAAGCATGACCGAGGGAGAACCGTATCACCGTCGGGGGAGCATGGCCTTAGGATGACGTGGTATAGCTGAAAAACCGGGCATCCCCTGAGGCCCGCAGGCGACAGCACGGTTTGAGCCGATTGCAGCGAAATGAGAAAGCGGTGACCGGCACCGCTTAGAGCACAAATCCGTAGTGCGAACCGTCGGGCAGTTCGACATCAAGCCGCAGCTTGCCGCCGGTAGCCTCGACATAGCGCTTGAGGGTGGACAGTTTCAGGTCCCGGCCCCGTTTCTCCATCCCCGCGACGGTCGGCTGTTTCAGGCCCAGCGTTTGCGCCATCTCCACCTGTGTTTTCTGTACCTTCTCACGCAGTTCGGCAAGGTGGATATTCAGCAGCATATCCGTGGCCATTGCCCGCGCATCCGCGACAACTTCCGGTTTTTCATCCGCAATAAGCTGTTCCAGCGTTCTGCCCATAGCGTTACTCCTTCTTGTGTAATCGATTAAGATAATGAGTGAACTCCCGATCGGCCAGCGGGATCATTTCATCGTAAAAGCGTTTTTCATGACCGGCCTTATTGCCTGCACACAGCAAAATACCGGTACGGTGCGGGTCAAAGGCGAAAAAAGCGCGTATGGGATCTCCCCGGCTTTGCACTCTCAGCTCTTTCATATTGCTGTAGCGGGAACGTTTGACCGTATCGGCGTAGGGTATTGGCAACATCGGTCCCTTTTCCCGCAACACAATGAGCGCCGCAAGTACGCAGGCCCGGTCGATATCGCATAACGAACAAAACCAAGCGTCAAATGTATCTGTTGTTTCAATGACCCACACACGACCTCCTCATCACTATAGGTTAAATACGATATAGGTGTAAACCTATATTTTGATTATGTCGTGATAACGGGCGTGATGCACTCACGCCCGTCAAAAAGCCCGAGAGGCATTGAAATATTCAGTCGATGTTGCGGCGACGCGACGCGCATATTGCGGGCGGTGCCGCGTTTTAAGCCACGGAGGGGGCGCCGAACGACGGTGCGGTATCAATGTGAGTAGGGACAGAGACGGAGACAGGGTGACCCGAGAAGAGGACAATGAAAAGCACAACAAGCTCGCCGAGTTGGCGGCGATACGCCATTGCTATACAGGTGGGGGCCTGTCTCTTATACACATCTCCGAGCCCACGAGACTAAGGCGAATCTCGT
>NZ_CAMKXG010000169.1 GCF_946477055.1 Lonsdalea britannica
CTGGACCGTCTTTCCAACGGCCGCGCGTTGTTCAATTTGGTGACCGGCGGCGATCTCGACGAGCTGGCCGCCGAGGGTCTGTTCCTCAATCACGAAGAGAGATATGAAGCATCCGCCGAGTTCACCCATATCTGGCGGCGGGTACTGGAAGGTGAGACCGTGGATTTCGACGGCAAGCATATTCAGGTTAAAGGCGCCCGGCTGATCTTCCCGCCCGTGCAACAGCCAAGGCCGCCGCTGTACTTTGGCGGGTCCTCCGACGCCGCACAGGATCTGGCGGCCGAGCAAGTCGAACTCTATCTCACCTGGGGAGAACCCCCGGCGCAGGTCAAAGAGAAAATCGAACAGGTGCGCGCCAAAGCCGCGGCCCAAGGCCGCACGGTGCGTTTCGGCATTCGTCTGCATGTGATTGTTCGGGAAACCACACGCGAGGCCTGGCAAGCGGCAGACCGACTGATCTCCCAGTTGGATGACGACACCATCGCCAAGGCCCAGCAAGCGCTGGGACGTTACGATTCTGTCGGCCAACAACGTATGCTCGCCCTGCACGGCGGTAAACGCGACAAACTGGAGATCAGCCCTAATCTCTGGGCGGGCGTGGGATTGGTGCGCGGCGGCGCGGGGACGGCGCTGGTGGGCGAGCCGGAGACGGTTGCAGAGCGCATTCAGGAGTACGCGGCCCTCGGTATCGACACGTTTATTCTGTCCGGCTACCCGCATCTGGAAGAAGCCTACCGCGTGGCGGAGCTGCTGTTCCCCCATCTGGACGTGGCGGTCCCCGATGTGCCTGCGCACCGAACGTTGCCCGCGCTGGGCGAAGTGATCGGCAATAACTATGTGCCACTTCAGGCCGCGCAAAGCTAAGGATCGCTCATGAAAACGCTATGGCGACAGGCGGCCTATCGACTCACGCCCTGGGCGCTACCGCTTTTGCTGGTGGTCGTCTGGCAAATGGCGTCGCAAACCGGCTGGCTGTCCACCCGAATTTTGCCCTCTCCCGAAGCCATCGTCGCCGCCTTTTGGCGGCTGACCGTCAGCGGCGAGCTGTGGCAACATCTGGCGATCAGCACCTGGCGCGCGTTGATCGGTTTCGCCATCGGCGGATCGCTAGGCCTGCTGCTCGGCTTTATTTCCGGACTTTCCCGCACGGGCGAACGTCTACTGGATACCTCTGTCCAGATGCTGCGCAATATTCCACATTTGGCGCTGATTCCGCTGGTGATCCTGTGGTTTGGCATCGAAGAAAGCGCCAAAATCTTTTTAGTCGCACTGGGCACCCTGTTTCCTATTTATCTCAACACCTATCACGGCATCCGTAATCTTGATCGCGGTTTGCTGGAAATGGCGCGCAGCTATGGATTGTCGGGATTCAGCCTGTTTCGGCAGGTCGTGCTGCCCGGCGCGCTGCCTTCCATCATGGTCGGCGTCCGATTCGCGTTAGGGCTGATGTGGCTGACGCTGATTGTGGCGGAGACCATTTCAGCCAGCTCGGGAATTGGTTACCTGGCGATGAATGCCCGCGAGTTTCTCCAGACCGATGTCGTGGTGGTCGCCATTATTCTCTATGCCTGCCTGGGCAAGCTGGCTGACGTCAGCACCGTATTGTTGGAGCGCGTCTGGCTACGCTGGCACCCCGCCTATCAATCTAAGGAGGAACCTGCATGAATCTTACTTCGCTATCCTCACCGGCGCGTCTTAACGCAGGTATGCCGCTGTTAATCAATGGCGTGAGCAAACGTTACGGCCAACGCACTATCCTGCAGGATATTCAGCTGCCTATCCCGGCGGGTCAGTTTGTCGCCGTCGTTGGCCGCAGCGGATGCGGTAAAAGTACTCTGCTGCGCCTGCTCGCCGGACTGGAAACCGTCTCATCCGGAGAACTTCTGGCCGGCAGCGCTCCGTTAAGCCAATCTCGGTCCGATACCCGGCTGATGTTTCAGGAGGCTCGCCTGCTTCCCTGGAAGAAAGTGATTGATAATGTAGGGCTGGGGCTGCTGGGTGAATGGCGCACTGCTGCACAGGATGCGCTGGCGGCCGTGGGACTGGCCTCGCGTGCAAACGAATGGCCAGCCGCCCTTTCCGGCGGACAAAAACAGCGTGTGGCGCTGGCTCGCGCATTGATCCACCGCCCCGGTCTACTGCTGCTGGATGAACCGCTGGGCGCGCTGGATGCGTTAACGCGTATTGAAATGCAGAGACTGATCGAATCACTCTGGCTGGAACAAGGTTTTACCGTCCTGCTGGTCACCCATGACGTCAGCGAAGCGGTCGCACTGGCAGACCGCGTTATCTTGATTGAGGAATGCAAGATCGGTCTGGATATTATGGTCGATCAACCGCGTCCTCGGCGCCGGGGCTCGGCGAAACTGGCCGAGCTGGAAGCTAGCGTGTTGGAGCGCATTCTGACCCCCGCCAAACACGAGCATCACGCATCTTTGACTCGGGCCGCATTCTAGTCTTTGTCATAAGACGAAAAAAACAGCCGCTCCCTTTGGCAGGCGAGCGGCTGTTTCAGAGTGACATAAACCGATATTTTTTCGTGCGAAGCGTCACTGTTTTTCATCATCGTCAAAACGTTGCGGTGCGTTAAAGCCCTGCTTTCGTGCTTCAACATTGCCTCGACTATCCTGCGATGAAACGCCCCTCGCCTTTCTGTGATAATCCTTTACGCGTCGCCAGTTTAGATGACGGCGACGCCAGCGATAGGCTTGGGGCGACGATTACATAAACGCTTAGGCTTCTAATGCCTTCGTGATCTTCTCGAACAAGTCTCCCGACAAATTAGGCAACACTTTCAGCGTTTCGAGCGCTTTGCGCATCTGTTCCTGACGCCCGTGATCGTAGCGTTTCAAGCGGATCAACGGCTCGATTAAACGGGCGGCGACCTGCGGATTACGCGTATTGAGATCGACCAGCATTTCTGTCAGGAAACGGTAGCCGCTGCCGTCAGAAGCATGGAATGCCGCTGGGTTGGCTGAGGTAAAGGCACCCACTAATGACCGCAAACGGTTCGGGTTGTTCAAGCTGAAAGAGCGGTGTTTCAACAGCGCTCGAACACGATCAAGGACGTCGGTTTCTGGGCTGGTCGCCTGAAGCGTAAACCATTTATCCATGACCAGACCATCCTGATGCCAGCGTTCGTCGAATGACGCCAGCAGCGCATCGCGGCATGGCAATAACGCGCTCACCGCCGCCGACAACGCTGCCAGAGAATCTGTCATATTGTCGGCCTGTTCGAACTGACGGCTCACCAGCGTGTCCGCCTGCTGTTCGTCGCCAAACGCCAGATAGTGCAGGCACACATTACGCAGCGCGCGTTTCCCCATGTCGTCCTGATCGACGCGATAAGCCGGCGTCTGATTGTCGCGATACACCGCCAGCAGCTCGTCTGCCATTTCCTGCGCCAGCGTTTGGGTCAACGCGTGACGAACGGCGGAAATCGCTTCAGGATCGATGATATCGAACAGTTCCGCGATTTCATTTTCGCTAGGCAGCGACAGGATCTGCGAGGCCAGCATCGGGTCCAGCGAATCATCCAACAAAACGCCGCGGAAAGCGTCAACCACATGCAACGGCAGCGATAACGGCTGTTTCTGTTGATAGCGCGCTACGTTTAGACGGATGTGGCTAGCCAGCAGACTTTGCGCCGCATCCCAGCGCGAAAAGGCGTTGCGCGCGTGACGCATCAGGAAGGTCAGTTGCTCGTCGCCCCAGCTGTAGTTGACTTTCACCGGCGCTGAAAACTCTCTTAATAGAGAAGGCACCGGCTGACATGGCACCTGCTCGAACACAAACGTCTGCTCGGGTTCGGTCACGCTGAGCACGGAACCGACTGACTGACCATTTTGCACCAGCGGAATCGGCTGACCTTCGTGGTCGTACAGTTCGATATCCAGCGGGATATGCAACGGCTGTTTACGCAGCTTGTCATGACCGACCGGCGTGTTTTGTGTAACCTGCAAACGATATTGCTCATTCGCCGCATCGTAGTCGTCCTGGATCGTCAGCACAGGTGTTCCGGACTGGCTATACCAGCGACGGAACTGCGTCAGATCGATGCCAGACGCATCTTCCATCGCCTGAACAAAGTCGTCGCAGGTTGCGGCGCTGCCGTCATGACGGTCGAAATACAGCCGCATCCCGGCCTGGAATTTCTCTTCTCCCAACAACGTATGCATCATGCGAATAACCTCAGACCCTTTTTCGTAAACCGTCAGGGTATAGAAGTTATTCATCTCAATGACCTGATCCGGTCGAATAGGATGCGACATTGGGCTGGCGTCCTCGGCGAACTGTGCGCCGCGCATGACGCGAACGTTGTCGATCCGGTTAGCCGGACGCGACCCCCGGTCGGAGCTGAACTCCTGATCGCGGAAGACCGTCAGGCCCTCTTTGAGGCTGAGTTGGAACCAGTCGCGGCAGGTGACGCGGTTGCCGGTCCAGTTGTGGAAATACTCGTGTCCGATCACCGCTTCTATATTGAGATAATCTTTATCGGTTGCGGTTTCCGCTTTAGCCAGAACGTACTTGGAATTGAAGACGTTCAGTCCTTTGTTTTCCATCGCCCCCATATTGAAGAAGTCGACGGCGACGATCATATAAATATCGAGGTCGTACTCCAGACCAAAACGCGTTTCGTCCCACTTCATTGCATTTTTGAGCGACGTCATGGCCCAATCGGCACGATCGAGATTACCGCGGTCGACGTACAGTTCCAGCGCGACGTCTTTGCCGCTACGCGTGGTAAACGTGTCGCGTAAAACGTCAAAATCGCCCGCCACCAAGGCAAAGAGATAACAAGGTTTGGGGAACGGGTCCTGCCATTCAACCCAATGACGGTTATCGGCGAGTTCGCCCTGCGCGACGCGGTTGCCGTTCGACAACAGGTAGGGATAACGATTTTTATCAGCCGTGATTCGGGTGGTGAAACGCGCCAGTACATCGGGACGGTCAAGGTAATAGGTGATGTGGCGGAAACCTTCGGCCTCGCATTGAGTACACAACGCATCGCCGGACTGATACAGCCCTTCCAGCGCGCTGTTGGCCGCCGGGTTGATTTCCGTTTCAATCTGCAACGCGAATTTGGCTGGCAGCCCGTTGAGTTCCAGGCCATCGGGAAGCTGTTGATACTCTGTCCACCGTTGACCGTCCACCAGAATATCGATCAGGTGCAATCCTTCACCGTCCAGCCGCAAAGGCGCGCCGGTTTCGCCCTGCAAAATAACCTGACTGGTAGCGACCACTCGCGTTTTATCCGGGCCCAGATCGAAATCTAATGCAATATCGGTGATGGTGTAGTCCGGCGCGCGGTAGTCGTGCCGGTATTTTACTTGGGGTTGCTGGCTCATAAATCGTTACCTTAGTGACGGACAGTAATGGCGACAGGTCATGCAATCAGGCCCGCCGGCGTTCAGAAGCGCCATTTCAATAAGGACGCTTGTTTTTCTCAGCATGCGGCTGCGCTGTTCGACGGTGCGTAAACTGAGTTAAACCACCGAGTCTTTCAATATAGACGTACCAACAGGCTAATTCAGTGTTTGATATTTCCCTTCGAACCGTCAAAACAACGCATCAAAATGCGGTTTTTTCACACACAGATTCTTTATTGAACAAGCTGTTACCTCTATTAAAGGGATCTCGGTGACGGAATGCAAACATTCCCTATTTCTCGCTTCTGAATCGTGCGCAACACGTTTTTTTTCAAATTTTTGTTTAGTATAAAAAACATTTGGTTTCAAACACTAATGTTAAAAACGGCAAAAAAATAAACACTTTATTTTCACAATCGCACATTTGAATCTCGCCTAAATCCGCCCGTTATGGTGATATAGCGCGAACAAACAGACGATTTTGGGAAGGTTCCGAGCCCTTCCGTCATCGTTTTAACCGCTTAACTGCGTTGAACGAGGATGCTGTAACGCATTATGACTTCTAACCCTTCCCCGATATTGACCTCGTTGCTGGATACTGATGCCTACAAACTGCATATGCAGCAGGCCGTCTATCATCAGTACTACGATGTTGAGGTGGCGGCGGAGTTCCGCTGCCGCGGTGATGAAAAACTAGGTGTGTATGCGGAAGAGATCTCCGCACAGGTTGAAGCCATGGGCAGCCTGGCGCTCAGCGAGGACGAGTTTGACTATCTTTCGGCGCTGCCTTTCTTCAAAACGGATTACCTGAATTGGCTAAAGACGTTTCGCTTTAATCCCCGACAGGTTCATATCAGCAATCATCAAGGCCGATTGGATATCCGCATCGCGGGTCCCTGGCGGGAGGTGATTCTGTGGGAAGTGCCTTTATTGTCGGTCGTCAGCGAAGTCGTTCACCGCTCGCGCACTCCGCTGGTCGGCGTGAACGATGCCCTCACACAACTGCGTCAAACGCTCAGCAAGTTCAAGACGGCGAGCGCGGGCATGGACTTGTCGCGTTTCAAGCTGATGGATTTCGGCACACGCCGTCGATTCTCTCGAGATGTGCAATTCAACATCGTGCGTACGCTGAAAGATGAGTTTCCTTACCTGATTGGTTCCAGCAATTACGATCTCGCGCGGAGACTGCAGCTGACGCCGGTAGGAACCCAGGCCCACGAATGGTTTCAGGCGCATCAACAAATTAGCCCAACGCTCGAAAACAGCCAGCGCGCAGCGCTGGATGCCTGGCTGCAGGAATATCCTGACCAACTCGGTATCGCTCTGACCGACTGCATCGCCATGGACGCGTTCCTCAGAGATTTTGACCCGCGCTTCGCAACAGCATATCAGGGCTTGCGTCACGATTCAGGGGACCCGATTCAGTGGGGCGAAAAGGCAATCGCTCATTACCTTTCACTGGGCATAAATCCGATGGAGAAAACGTTAGTGTTCTCCGACAGCCTGAATATGGAAAAAGCAATCGCGCTATATCGCCATTTCTGGCAGCGCATTGATCTCGTTTTTGGCATCGGCACACGCCTTACCTGTGATATTCCAGGCGTCACTCCGCTAAATATCGTCATCAAGTTGGTCGAATGTAACGGACGACCGGTGGCGAAATTATCTGACAGCCCCGGAAAAACCATTTGCCACGACCCGGCGTTCGTCAGCGCATTGCGTGAAGCTTTTGACCTGCCGCAGGTACGTAAGGCAAGTTAATACGCCAGTTCCCACAGACCATCGCTTAATCTTTAATCCAGCAACGCCGGAACGCACAAAACTTATTGCATTCCGGTGATTTCTACTTGTGTCCTGCATACCGGCAAGTAACATAGCAATGCTGCCCTGAGCTGGGGCGTTTACTGTTTTTTAAACATATTTTATTCAAAGAGAGAATGTTATGAGCGTAGTGCCTGTAGTCGACGTACTGCAAGGCCGTGTCGCCGTTGACAACGAAGTCACCGTGCGCGGCTGGGTACGTACCCGGAGAGATTCTAAAGCCGGTATTTCCTTTATTGCCGTCTATGACGGTTCCTGCTTTGATTCACTACAGGCCGTGGTTAATAATAATCTTGAGAATTATCAGAGTGATATTCTGCGCCTGACGACCGGCTGTTCCGTGGAAATCACGGGTAAAGTCGTTGCCTCGCCCGGTCAGGGCCAGAGCTTCGAGCTGCAGGCGACTGGCGTAAACGTCGTTGGATGGGTTGACGATCCAGATACTTATCCTATGGCCGCCAAACGTCACAGCATTGAATACCTGCGCGAAGTGGCGCATTTGCGTCCGCGGACCAACCTAATTGGCGCAGTCGCTCGTGTGCGCAACACATTGGCGCAAGCAACCCACCGTTTTTTCCATCAGCAGGGCTTTAATTGGGTTTCCACCCCATTGATTACCGCTTCGGATACCGAAGGTGCCGGTGAAATGTTCCGCGTGTCGACGTTGGACCTGGAAAACCTGCCGCGCACCGAGCAAGGGAACGTCGACTT
>NZ_CAMKXG010000170.1 GCF_946477055.1 Lonsdalea britannica
CGTTAAGACACTAACACCTGAAGCTAGCGCGTCTACCAATTCCGCCACCTTCGCAGGTACTGTGCAATACAAATCAGTGTGGTGAGGTGGTGCGAAGAGAGGGACTTGAACCCTCACGCCCGTTAAGGCACTAACACCTGAAGCTAGCGCGTCTACCAATTCCGCCACCTTCGCAAACCAGGGACATAACGTCACGCAATGTCACCACGGAGGCGAATTCTAGAGATTTTACGGCCGAGGTCAATGATTATTTCCCCTCCGCGCGAGGGTTTGCTGCAAAAAGCGGCGGTCAATCAACCGGAGCAGGCGCAATACATGCCTGCAACCAGTCTACGACCACCTGAATCCGCGGGGCCAGGAAGCGTCCGGCTGGGAACATGATGTAAAGCGGCATGGGCGGAGGCGGCAGGTCCGGCAGAATCTCCACCAGATCTCCCCGTTCAATAAGCGGTCGGAGGCTCCTGCGCGGCCCTTGAATAATCCCCAGACCGGCCTGTGCGGCGGCGATATACGCATCTACCCCGCTGACGTCCACCCATGTGGGCAGACTCTGCGTAAGCAACTGCCCTTCCTGAACAAACTCGAGGGGATAGCGATGCAGATTGCGCAAAGAAAAATAGCCCACCATCCGATGACCGGCCAGCTCGGCCAGAGAGGACGGAATGCCGTGCGCAGCACAGTAATCCACGGAGGCGCAGGAGAGCTGCGGCAGCGACGGCAGTTGACGGGCGGAGAGCGAATCATCCTCAAGCTGCCATGCCCGCACGACGCAATCCACACCCTCGCGCTGGACATTAATCGCCGCGTCGTTGGCGCTTAGCACCAGCCGGATGCCCGGATACTGACGATAAAACGCCGGAAGCGCAGGAATAACCAACTCACGGGCCATCGAGTGCGGCATATCGATGCGCACCTGCCCGCTGGGCTGCTTCCGCTGTTGGGTGAACATGGCATCGCTTTCATCGAAAGCCGATAACAGCTGCATGCAGCGTTGATAATAAAGCCGCCCTTCATCCGTAATGCGAACCTGACGCGTTGTTCGCTCCGCCAACCGGACGCCCAGTCGCAACTCCAGTCGTTTAAGCGTCTGGCTTACCGTCGCCCGTGGAAGCCCCAGACTCTCGGCCGTGCGGCTGAAGTTTTCCGTTTCCACGATGCGAACGAACACGCGCATCGCCTGTATCTGATCCATGAGCAACGTCCACGGGATTGTTTGTTATTTGCAAACAGTGTTGCATAAAACGCGTGATTTATCTTCATTACGCAAACAACCACACTGGCATTCTTATCTTCTATCGAGGACATCAGCATGCAACAGAGAACATTAGGGCCGACAGGGCCGCAGGTTTCCGCACTGGGACTGGGCTGTATGGGCATGAGCGATTTTTATTCCACCCATCAGGATGCCGACGAATCCCTCGCCACCCTGCACCGCTCGCTCGAACTGGGCATCACGCTGCTGGATACCGCCGACATGTACGGGCCATATACCAATGAGCAACTGGTGGGAAAAGCGATTAAGGGCAAACGCGACCGCGTCTTTCTGGCGACCAAGTTCGGGATCGTGCGCGATGCCGTCAATATGGACGAACGCGGTATCTGCGGCAGACCGGAGTATGTCCGTCAGTCGGTGGAAAGCAGCCTGAAGCGGCTTGGGGTCGAGACAATTGATCTTTACTATCAACACCGGGTCGATCCCACGGTGCCGATTGAAGACACCGTAGGCGCGATGGCCGACCTCGTGAAAGAGGGCAAGATTCGTTTCATCGGATTGAGCGAAGTTTCCGCCGCCACGCTGGAACGCGCGCACCGCGTTCATCCCATCACCGCGCTGCAAAGCGAATATTCATTGTGGACTCGGGATGTGGAGACAGACATCCTGCCGACCTGCCGCAAGCTAGGCGTCGGTTTCGTTCCCTATAGCCCGTTGGGCCGTGGTTTCCTGACCGGCGCTATCCGTGATTTGAACACGCTGGCTGACGACGACTTTCGTCTCAAAAATCCGCGTTTTCATGGCGATAACTTCACCCGCAACCTGCGTCTGGTCGAACATGTGGAGACATTGGCGAAGGAAAAAGGCGTGACGCCCGCGCAGCTGGCGCTGGCCTGGGTGCTGGCGCAAGGGGAACACATCGTACCGATCCCCGGCACCAAACGACGCCGCTATCTGGAGGAGAACGTCGGCGCGTTGGATGTGACATTGACCGCCGCGGAGCTGGCCGCCATCGACACCCTGTTTCCGCTACAGGCCGCCGCAGGCGAGCGCTATGGCGTAGAAGGCATGAACACCATCAATAACGACTGACTTTCTGCGCTTGGAACCCCCGCGGCTTTTCGCCGCAGGGGAATCATGCCGATTTAAGCGCGCGATTTGGATTTGGCGCCGCGTCCCATAACCGATTGATACACCCGGAAACGGCCGTTCTGCGCCAGCACTTCGTGGCTGCCGAACGTTTCATCCAACAGCGCCGGATAGGGCAGGAAGGCGTTGGCGACGATACGCAGCTTGCCGCCGATGTTCAGATGCGCCGCCGCGCCGCGGATGAGCGCTTCCGCCGCGTGCAGGCTGGTTTGCATTCCGTCGTGGAACGGCGGGTTGGAAATGATCATGTCAAAACGACCGGCGACATCCGAGTAGACGTTGCTGGCGATGACGGCGCCTTCCAGCTCGTTACGCGCCAGCGTCGCCCGGCTCGCTTCCAGCGCCGCCGCGTTCACATCACTCAGCGTCAGACGAATTTTCGGCGCACGCTGGGCAAACGCCACGGCCAAAACGCCCGCGCCGCAGGCGATATCCAGCACTTTACCTTTCGAATGCGGTTCCAGCGTGCCAAGCAGCAGCTGGCTGCCGTTATCCAGCCCATCGCGGCTAAACACGCCCGGCAACGTACATACCGGTACGCCGTCGACATCATATTCATGCCACCAGCGCGCCAGATCAAAGGCTGGCGTCTGTTCCAGACGGCCGTGATACAGACCACAGCGACGCGCACTGTCGATTTTGGTCAGCGCCGTCAGGTCCGCCAGCAGCGTTTCCGCGCTGCGTACGCCGCTGCGGTTCTCGCCCACCACGAAAATATCGCAGCCGACGGGCAACAACGACAGCAGGTTAGTCAGCTGGAACTGGGCTTCCTGCTTGCTTTTCGGCCAGTAATAAATCAGGGTGTCGCAGCCCGCTACCATGTCAGCGTCGGCCAGCAGGGCGAAATGTGCCGCATCGCCCATTGTCCGGTTCAGCTGCTGCCAGTGGTGGTACTGCATCGTGTGCACGCGGACGTCTTCCGCCTCAAACTGGGCGGGCAAGGTATCTTGCAAATCACCGGCAAACAGCACGCGGCGGGTGGAAAAATCATCGCTGTGACGCAGTATCACTTCACTGGCGGGGGTAAATGCGGACATCAGGCTTCAAACTCCTCAATTAACTGAGCGACGATTATAGAGGTTTGTTGCCGCATGTTCGATGGGTTTGCTAGCATAGCGGCGCATACTCGCGCTCCGGACAAGGTAAGGCATGACATCACATCGGGACAGGCTGCTACAGCAATTGGGCATTACGCAGTGGACATTGCGCCGCCCCGCCGCGCTGAAGGGCGAAATCGCCATCAGCCTGCCGTCGACAGTGCGCCTGCTGATCGTCGCCGATCCGCTCCCTGCAATCGATGATCCGCTATTGCAGGATGTGCTCAGAAGTCTGCAATTGACCCCCGAACAGATCTACAGCCTGCTGCCGCAGCAGGTGGAAATGTTGCCGGACACCCGCGATTGCCCGGCCTGGTGGCTGGGCGCAACTCCCATGCAGCCGCCGCAAGGCGTGCAGCTTACCAGCCCGGCGTTGTCCGAGCTTGACCATAACCCGGACGCCAAGCGCGCGCTGTGGCGGCAAATTTGTCACTATGAACACGATCTCTACCCTGACCTCCGCCGATCTGACGACAGCCTTTCAGATTGAGCGCCTAAGCCACGCCTTTCCGTGGACGGAAAAAACCTTTCTCAGCAATCAAGGCGAACGCTACTTCAACATCAAGCTCAGCAACGACGCGCAGATGGTCGCCTTCGCGATCACGCAGATCGTGCTGGATGAAGCCACGTTGTTCAATATTGCGGTCCATCCCGAACATCAGCGTAAAGGTTACGGCCGTGCGCTCATGGAACATCTGATCGCCGAGCTGGAACAGCGCGGCATTCTGACGCTGTGGCTCGAAGTCCGCGCGTCAAATCAACAGGCTATCGCGTTGTATCAGTTTTTGGGTTTTAATGAGGTTTCCATCAGACGGAATTACTACCCCACGGCAGAAGGTCGCGAAGACGCCATCATTATGGCTTTGCCCCTGGGATAATCCCTGTCAGACACTTACTGGCGGGTGAGTAGCGAATGCTTCCAATCTTGGCATAAAAATTGAAATGGAAATTATTCTCAATTAGAATGCCGACCTCTTTTTATATTCAGGGACTGAAGGAACTCGATATTCATTATGTCTGCGGTTAACGTACCGACCACGCCTGATTTTTGTCAGCTCTACCAGCAGCACCACGGCTGGTTGCAGAGCCTGCTGCGTAAACGCCTGGGAAACCGGTGCGACGCATCCGATCTGGCGCAGGACGTTTTTCTCCAGTTACTGATGAAACCCCGCGAGTTCGACAGTCACCACGGCACCCGAGCTTATCTGAGCGTCATGGCGCAGGGAATGTGCGTCGACCTTTGGCGACGCAAGGCGCTGGAACAGGCCTGGCTGGAATCGTTGCAGCACCATGCGGCGGACACCTCCCTGTCGGCCGAACAGAACTCCATCGTGCTGGAAACGTTGTTTCAAGTGGACGGCATGCTGCGTCATCTCCCGGAAAAAGCGCGCTCGGCGTTTGTGATGTCGCAAATTCAGGGGATGACCTATGCGCAGATCGCGTCGGTGCTAAAAGTGTCTGAACGTATGGTGAAAAAATATATGGCGCAGGCCATGCTGCACTGCATTCTTCTCGAAACAGAATCCGACGCCGAACCGCCGACCCGGTCCCGTTAATTCAATCAGGTCGATTATTCTATGCCTTTTCCCCCGTCCCCACCGACCAAGCCCGGTTTTGAGTCTCTGCAAGAGGCGGCGGACTGGTATGCGCAGTTGCTGGAGGAAGACGGTGAGCACAGTGAACTGCACCGCCGCTGGCAACGTTGGCTGGATGAAAGCGCCGAACATCGAGAGGCATGGATCTACGTGCAGACGATTAGCCAGCGCTTTCAACCGCTGCGGGGCGAGCTGCATCAGCCGAGCACGGATGCGCTTCTGCGCTCGCCGCGCGTCAGCCGTCGCCGGGCGCTGAAGCTGACGGCGCTGCTGACGTCCGGTGCGCTGCTGTCCTGGATGGGCTACCGCTATACCCCGCTGCGCGGGTCGCTGCTGGCGATGGCCGCCGACAATCGCACCGTGACCGGCGAGATCAAGCAGGTGACGCTGAGCGATGGGTCGCGCATCTGGCTGGACACCGCCAGCGCGATGGATATTCGCTATACGACCACAGAGCGGCAGTTGATTCTGCGCTCCGGCCAGATATTTATCGCCACCGCGCCTGACCAACAGCGGCCGTTTATCGTGGTCAGCGACCAAGGCAGGATGCAGGCGCTCGGCACGCGTTTCAGCGTCAGCCAGCAGGACGAGAGCACGCAGCTCAACGTGTACGACGGTATCGTCGCCGTCACGCCCCGACAGGAGAGCGGCATGCGCCGCATTACCGCCGGCCAGCAGTGGCGTTTCACCGCCGACGGTCAGGGAACGCTCGATCGTTTGGACAGCCTCGACGCCGACTGGCGCACGGGGAAATTGAGCGCCGACGATACTCCGTTGGGCGAGGTGATCGCCCGACTGTCGCGCTACAGGCGCGGCCATCTGTCCTGCGCGCCGGATATCGCCGCTCTGCGCCTGATGGGAACCTTCCCGCTGGACAACACCGACAGGGCGCTGGAGATGATATCCCGGGCGCTGCCGATCCGCATTAATCGACGCTTTTCCTGGTGGGTGACGGTAGAAAAAAAAGTTTAATAATTTCTTCCGTCTCGGTTCCCTTTTTAACCGCTCGTTCGATTCACTATAAAACAGGCTTTATTTCTTTTGACTCTGGGTATTAAAGGCTATTCCTATGTTATTCACCGCACCACCTCGCGCTCTCCGGCCGTTGGCTCTGGCCGCCCGTCTTTTTGTACTGGGCTCACCGGCTCTCGTTCTCCATGCTGCGCCTGCCAGCGCGGCGGACAACGCCCCCGTGCAGCACTACTCCATTGCCGCAGGTGCGCTAAGCGAACAGCTTAATCAATTCGCGCGCCAGTCCGGCATCGATCTCGCGGCTAATTCATCGCTGACCAATAGCCTGAACGGCAAAGCGCTGAACGGCGATTACGGTGTGGAGAAGGGTCTGACGACGCTGCTGCAAAGCCACGGTTTGCAGGCGGTGAAACAGGCGGACGGCAGCTTCCTGCTGCAAAAAACGCCGACTGAGGACGAATTGGTGGTGGTCGCGCAGGTGAATCACCAGGGCATGACCGAAGGCACCGGTTCCTACACCACGCGCAGCATGAGCGCGGCAACAGGGCTGGCGCTGTCCCCCAGAGAGACACCGCAGTCGGTCAGCGTCGTCACCCGCCAGCGAATGAACGAACAGAATATGACGTCGCTGGATGACGCGATGAGTCAGACCACCGGCGTCAACGTGGTCAATCAAAGCTCTTATCAGGTGAAATTCCAGTCACGCGGCTTCAGCATGGATAACGTGAAGGAGGATGGCGTTAGCTCCTCTTTCCAGAACAGTATCGCGGATATGGGCGCCGCTGAAGCCTCCAGCGAGTCGCCCGATCTGGCGATCTATGACCACGTGGAAGTCTTGCGCGGCGCCTCCGGCCTGACGCAGGGCAGCGGAGAGCCAGGCGGCACCGTCAATCTGGTGCGTAAAAAACCCACCTATAATTTTCAGGGCTACGTCAGCGCGGGCGCAGGTTCCTGGGACAACTACCGCAATGAGGTCGATGTCTCTGGCCCCCTGAATGACGATGCGTCCGTACGCGGCCGCTTCGTCGGCGTTTTTCAGGATAAACAGAGCTCGGTGGACTATGTCGATAGCGAACGCCGGGTGCTCTACGGCACGCTGGCGTGGGATCTCACTCCCGATACCACGTTGACGACCGGCATTAACTGGCAGAAAACCCATACGGTGCCCAATCTGTACGGTCTGCCGATGGCGACCGACTACAGCAGTCTTGACCTGCCGCACTCGACCTTTCTCGGCGCCAGCTGGAACCGGATTACATTTGAAAAGCTGAACACCTTCGCTGAACTCGAGCACCACTTCGAGAACGACTGGTCGTTGAAAAGCGCGCTGAACTACACCCACTCCGATGCGGAAGGGAAGTTCGTCGGCATATTCGGCAACGGCACCAAGGGCGTGGACAGCAGCGGCACTGGCGCGCTGAATAATGCCATACAGCGACACAACCGCAGCAATCAGTGGGGATACAACCTGAGCCTCAGCGGCCCGTTCGAACTCTTTGGGCGCAACCATGAGCTGCTGATCGGCGGGGATTACCAGAAAGAAAACTTCGACAACCGGTTCGGCTCCATCACCCCACGCAATCCCGCCGTCAACATTTACGCCTGGCAGCCGGATGCGCTGGATGAACCGAACTGGCCGGACTACACCTCACGCTATAAATACCTGTCTCTTATACACATCTCCGAGCCCACGAGACTAAGGCGAATCT
>NZ_CAMKXG010000171.1 GCF_946477055.1 Lonsdalea britannica
CGCGACGTTGCACAGCGCGGAAGTCATGCTGAACGTGATCAAAGACAAGGGCGTCGGCGATCGGGTGGGATTCAAAGCCGCGGGCGGGGTGCGCACCGCAGAAGAGGCGGCACGCTATTTGCAACTGGCGGATAGCATTATGGGCGCGGGCTGGGCGGATGCGCGGCACTTCCGCTTCGGGGCTTCAGGACTGTTAGGCAGCCTGCTGAACACGTTGGGGCGCGATACCGAAACGGCACGCAGCGATTATTAGTCATCACCGTTGGCTGACGCTGTCGGCGGGCATCCCGGTCAGTACAGCGAGAGAGTGCGAAAGCACGGGTTGGAGGCGCTACCTTGTTGTTGATTCCAGAAATTATTCGTAAGAAACGTGACGGACATCCGCTCAGCGAGGAGGAGATCCGCCATTTCGTCAATGGTATTCGCGATAATACCGTGTCGGAGGGGCAGATTGCGGCGCTGGCGATGACGATCTATTTCCATGATATGACCATGGATGAACGGGTGGCGCTGACGTTGGCGATGCGCGACTCCGGCACGGTGCTGGACTGGCGATCCCTCAATTTGAACGGACCGTTGGTAGACAAACATTCTACCGGCGGCGTGGGTGATGTCACTTCGCTGATGCTGGGACCGATGGTGGCTGCCTGCGGCGGCTATGTACCGATGATCTCCGGCAGAGGGTTGGGGCATACCGGCGGTACGCTCGACAAACTGGAGTCCATTCCCGGCCTGGATATCTACCCCGACGATAATCGCTTTCGCGAGATGATTCAGCAGGTGGGGGTCGCGATTATCGGGCAGACGCATTCGCTGGCACCGGCGGATCGTCGCTTCTATGCCACGCGCGACACTACCGCGACGGTTGATACGATCCCGCTGATCACCGCCTCTATTCTGGCGAAAAAGCTGGCGGAAGGACTGGATGCGCTGGTCATGGACGTCAAAGTCGGCTCCGGGGCGTTCATGCCGACCTACGCGGAGTCAGAACAGCTGGCGCGCGCGATCGTCGGCGTCGCTAATCACGCCGGGTGCCGAACCAGCGCGCTGTTGACCGATATGAATCAGGTGCTGGCATCCAGCGCGGGCAATGCGCTGGAGGTCCGGGAGGCCGTACGCTTCCTGACCGGGGCGCAGCGCAATCCGCGGCTGTTCGACGTCACGATGGCGCTGTGCGAAGAGATGCTGGTGGCGGGAAATCTGGCCGACTCGGCGCACGATGCCCGACGACAGCTCATGGCGGTGCTGGAAAACGGCCGGGCGGCGGAGGTCTTTGGGCGTATGGTCGCCGCACAGGGCGGTCCGACCGATTTCGTCGAACGGTATGAGCGCTATCTGTTGCCCGCCACGCTGAGTAAACCTGTCTTCGCCGAACGAGAAGGCGTGGTTGCCTCTATGGATACCCGCGCCATTGGTATGGCAGTGGTATCACTGGGTGGTGGGCGCCTGCGACCAGATGATACTATTGACCACAGCGTGGGATTGAGCGACATGGTTAGCCTGGGAGAACACGTGGATTCTCAGCGTCCACTGGCCATTATTCATGCCAATACCGAAGTGCAATGGCAGCAGGCCGCACAGCAAATTCAGGCAGCGGTGACGGTGAGCGACCGGGCATCGGAGGTGCACCCGATGATTTATCGCCGGTTGAACATCTCAGATGCCGACGCTGTCGAATAGTGTGTGGAGCATGGCCCCAGAAAAGAACGCAGGAGAGAGTGACATGAAACGTGCATTTATTATGGTGCTGGATTCGTTTGGTATCGGCAGCGCCGCCGACGCCGAGCGGTTTGGAGACGTCGGTTCGGATACGTTGGGCCACATCGCGCAGGCCTGTGCAGAAGGCCGCGCCGATCAAGGGCGTCAGGGACCGCTGTCTTTACCGAATCTGAGTCGCCTGGGTCTGGGCAAGGCGGCGGAAGCATCATCGGGCCGTTTCCCAGCAGGTCTGGATGCGCAGGCTGACATTGTCGGGGCGTATGCCCATGCCAGCGAAATCTCCTCGGGGAAAGATACCCCGTCGGGTCATTGGGAAATCGCTGGCGTCCCGGTCCTGTTTGACTGGGGCTATTTTCACGACACGAAGAACAGTTTCCCTCAGCCGCTACTGGACCTGCTGGTCGAGCGCGGCAACCTGCCGGGCTATCTCGGCAACTGCCACTCATCCGGAACGGTGATTTTGGATGAGCTGGGCGAAGAACACATGAAGACCGGCAAGCCGATCTTTTACACCTCGGCGGATTCGGTATTCCAAATCGCCTGCCACGAAGAAACTTACGGGCTGGATAACCTGTACGCGCTGTGTGAAATCGCGCGTGAAGCGTTGACCGAAGGCGGCTACAACATCGGCCGCGTGATTGCGCGTCCGTTCGTGGGGGATAAAGCGGGCAACTTCCAGCGCACCGGTAACCGTCACGACTTAGCCGTAGAGCCGCCAGCGCCTACCGTGCTGAAAAAGCTGGTGGATGAGAAAAAGGGCCACGTGGTGTCGGTGGGTAAGATCGCCGATATCTATGCCAACGTCGGTATCACCAAAAAGGTCAAAGCGACCGGTCTGGATGCGCTGTTCGATGCAACGCTGAAAGAAATGGACGCCGCTGGCGACGATACGATCGTGTTTACCAACTTTGTCGACTTTGACTCTTCCTACGGCCATCGCCGCGACGTATCTGGCTATGCCGCCGCGCTGGAGCTATTCGACCGCCGGTTGCCTGAGCTGATGGCGAAAGTGGGTGAGGGAGACATCCTGATCCTGACGGCGGATCACGGTTGCGATCCCACCTGGCCAGGTACGGATCACACGCGTGAGCACGTACCGGTACTGATTTACGGTCCGCAGGTGCAGCCGGGCTCGCGCGGTCATCGCCCCACCTTCGCGGATATCGGGCAGACCGTAGCGAGCTATTTCGGCGTGTCGCCGATGGACTATGGAACCTCTATGCTGTAAGCCTGCGGGCTGACGGAACAACGAATGTTTACGCTGATGAAAAAGGAACAATAAGGATGGCTACGCCTCACATTAATGCTGAAATGGGTGATTTCGCGGACGTGGTACTGATGCCGGGCGACCCGCTGCGCGCAAAATATATCGCCGACACCTTTCTGGAAGACGCGGTAGAAGTGAATAACGTGCGCGGCATGTTGGGCTTCACCGGCACCTATAAAGGCCGCCGTATTTCGGTGATGGGACACGGCATGGGCATCCCGTCCTGCTCTATCTACGCGAAAGAACTGATCACCGAGTTCGGCGTGGAAAAAATTATCCGTATCGGCTCCTGCGGCGCGGTCAGCGAAAACGTGAAGGTGCGCGATGTCGTTATCGGCATGGGCGCCTGCACCGATTCCAAAGTGAACCGTATGCGTTTCAAGGATCACGACTTTGCGGCCATTGCCGACTACGATCTGCTGCGTCATGCGGTAGACGCGGCCAACTCGCGCGGCGTTAAAGTTCGCGTGGGTAACCTGTTCTCCGCCGATCTGTTCTATACGCCGGATCCGCAGATGTTCGACGTCATGGAGAAATACGGCGTGCTGGGCGTGGAAATGGAAGCGGCGGGCATCTACGGCGTGGCGGCGGAATTCGGCGCGAAAGCGCTGGCGATTTGCACCGTGTCCGACCATATCCGTACTCAGGAAGTTACTACGGCGGAAGAGCGTCAGACGACCTTCAACGAGATGATCGAAATCGCGCTCGAATCCGTTCTGCTGGGTGACAAAGACTAATCCTGTTCGTCATGAGCGCGGTCCGGTTTTCGCCGGACCGCACTTCCCACAGGCGCTCCGCTTCGGCGGGGCGCCTGTGTTTTATGCAGCACCTCCTGCCCGATTCCTCTTCTTTATTCCGCTTTTGACATGGCTATCGCGTGACGGATTTGCGGCTCGCCAGCGAGATGCCCGCCAGAATGGTGGCGATCCCGGCCAGATGATAAAAATGGATTTTCTCGCCCAGAAACAGCACCGATAAGGCCACGCCGAACACGGGAATCAGATGGATAGTCAGCCCGGCTCGCGCCGCGCCGATCAGCGCTACGCCGCGGCCAAACAGCAGGTAGGCGATAAAAGACGGGAAGATCCCCAGATAAAGGACCGCCGACACGGTGGTGTGATTCCAAACCGCGCTCGCGCCGCTGCGACTTTCCCACAGCCATAGGGGAAAGATGGCTATCAGCGAGATAATCACCTGCACGCCCAGCAGCCCCAGACGGCTAACCTCGGGCGGGATTTTTTTCAGCCACAGCGTATAGAGCGAGAAGCTGGCCATCGCGCCCAGCAGCATCAGGTCACCGGATGAAAAGGATAGCGACAGCAACCCGGCCAGATCCCCGTGAAAAATAATGGCCAGTACGCCGCAGAATGAAATCAGCAGACCCGTCGCCTGAGAGAGCCTCAGCGGCTGGCCGTAAAACAGCCCGGCGAACAGCATGATTAACACCGGAATACAGGAGTTAAGCAGCAGCGCATTGGTGCCGGAAGTGTGATGCAGTCCGATGTAGGTCAGCAGACTAAAGGCAACGATCCCGCTGAGGGAAATGGCGACGATACGCAGGGGAAAGGCCCGATAGCGCGCGGCATCGCGCCGGATGTATTTCAAGGCAAAGGGCAGGATACAGATCAGCGCGATCAGCCAGCGCACCAGCGTCAGCGTGACCGGCGGGATCTCGTTGCGTACCGCTCGTCCAATGATGAAGTTGCCAGCCCACAGCAGCGGCGGGAGGGTCAGAATAAAAAAAACGATCAGCCGCGATGGTTGATCGACCGCAGACGGGGACTGAGACATAGCTTCATTTCCTGGAGAAAAACTGCCGGGCGCGCGCTGACGGCAAGTGTGCATGAATGCCGGGGCCGGAACGTGAAATAGGCGATCGGTCCCTGGCGAAGCCTGATGATTGACTACCGATTATGAAAGCCCGCGCGCGGAAAATCTATCGCGGGATGTGAGGGGCCGGTCTGTGTGGCTGACGCGTTGAGATTGAATCCGGAGAGACTGACGGCCGGGTAGCCTGCACAACGGCTACCCGGCTTCGTAAGAATTACGGCTAAGGTGCTGGTTGAAGATGGATCTGAGTTTCGAACAGCGGATTTAGCACCGACTGATGCGTGACCGAGAGCACGATGGTGCCCGGTAAATGTCGGCGCAGCCGTTTCATGATCTCTATCGCCGTCTGCTCGTCCAGCTGGCTGGTCGCTTCATCCAGACACAGTAGCGTTGGCTTCATCAGGATCGCACGGATGAGGGAAAGCCGCTGTTGCTCACCGCCGGACAGCCTTTGCGCCCACGGCTCATCGGCATCCAGTTCCGTGCTCAAATGCCCCAGATGCATATCGTCCAGCGCCGCCAGCAATACGTCATCACTGAACGTTTGCGTTTGCGGATAGGACAACGCCTGACGCAGCGTTCCCGGCGGCAGATAGGGCTTCTGCGGCAAAAACAGGACGGGGCCCGCCGGCAGATACCAGCGGCCGGTCGTATAAGGCCACAGCCCCGCCAGCGCCCGCAACAGGGTGGTTTTGCCGATCCCGCTGGCGCCTTGCAGGCTACACCACTCGCCCGGTTTCACCTTCGCGGAGCAGGGGACGAGCAACGCCCGGCCCTGTGGCCGCAGCACGGTCAACTGGTGAATTTGCAGCGCTTCTCCCTGAGGCGTACGCGTCGTCGTCGTCGGCAGCGCCTCTAACCGCTGTTGCAGCTGCCAGAGACGTTCAATCGTGGCAGACCAGCGCGCCAACTGGCGATAACTGTCGACGAACCAGCCGAAGGCGTCCAGCACGTAGCCGAAGGCGGTTCTGGCCTGCATGATGGCGCCCAGTGACACCTGATGGGCGAGATACAGCGGCAGCACCGCGAAAACCGGCAAGATTAGGCTGAAACGAAAATAGCTGACGGTGAAGATTTCCAGCCGAAATTCCTGCCCCATCAGGCGGTAGCCGGTGGTCAGAATGGCGCGAAAACGGTCGCGCAGCCGCCGGTTTTCGATTTCATCGCCCTGATAAAAGGCGATCTGTTCGCTGTGGCTGTTGACCCGGATCAGGCTGGCACGATAGTCCGCCTCGACCTTCTGCATCTGATGGTTGGTGCGATGCAGGGGAAAGCCGAGTCCGTGAGTCAGTATGCTGCCGACCAGTGCGTAGCTCAGCGCGATCCAGACCAGATAACCGTGGATCGTGAAGGTATGTCCACTGAGCGTGAACGTCTGTACGCCGGAGATGCTCCACAAAATGGCGATAAAGGACAGCAGGCCGACGACGTTTTTCAGCAGCGACAGCAGCAGATCCAGACTTTGCTCACACAGCAGTCGGATATCCTCAGCAATACGTTGGTCCGGGTTGTCCGGCGTCCCCGAGGGATCCTGTTGCAGTCGATAATGCGCATGATCCTGTAGCCACTGTGTTTCATAGTGCTGGGTCATCATGTCGCGCCAGCGCAATATCAGCGCTTTCTTGAGCCAGTTGCCGCTGATAATCACCAGGACGAACAGCGCGGTGTAGCCCAGATAGCGCCAGATCAGATCGGCGACCGAGGCGTGCTGGAAGAAATCCGCCAGCGCATCGTAAAAGTCTTTGCTCCAGTTGTTGTAGAGGACGCTGATGCCGACGACGGACAGCGTCAGCACGATCACGACCAGCAACAGCAGCCACAACACTATCGCCTGCGCCGATAACCACAGCGGCGCGACCAGTTGATAAAAACGTTTAAGCGTCTGCATGGCGTAACACGTTAAAAGAGTGAGTCATCAACGTCATCAGAAGTCCCACTTCGCCGTCAGCATGAAGTTACGCGGATCGCCGTAGTAGTTGTAGCCGCCGCGATGACGGTTGTTGAGCGTCCGGTAGTAATCTTTGTCCGTCAGGTTGTTGCCCACCAGATTAAAGCTCAGGTGCTTGTTGTACTTGTAGCTGACGTTGGCATTGAACAGCGTATAGCCGCCTTGGTGTACCAGATAACGCGTATTTGTGTCTGACTGGGTGGTCATCCCTGCGCCGATGGTCCACTTGTTCAGGCTGCCCGGCAGCGTGTAGCTGCTGTACAGTTTGAACATATGCTGCGGCGTATAGGTGCTGTAGTTCGTGCCTTCCGTGCCCTCGGCTGCTTTCAGGTATTTGGTGTTGGTCAGGGTGTAGCCGGTGAACACCTGCCAGCCGTCCGCCAACTTGCCGGACACTTCCATCTCCACGCCCTGACTACGGACCTTGCCGTTGGCCACGGAACAGCTGTCGCCTTCCTCATCGCAAGACGGGTCATCCATCGCCCGGTTGGACTGAATGATCCGGAACAGCGCCAGCGACGCATTCAAATCGCCATCGAAAAATTCGCCTTTGATCCCCGTCTCATAGTTCGTGCCGGTGATGGCAGGCAGGATGTTGTGGTTGCGGTCTTTTTCGCTCTGAGGCTGATAGATATCGGCGTAGCTCAGATACCACGTATAGTCGGGAGCGAAGTTCCACAGCAGACCGCCGTAGGGCGTGAACTGATCGCGCACATGCAGGCGACCGTTGCTGGACGGGTAGTAGTAGTCGTAGTTATAGCTGCTGTAACGTCCGCCAAGGATCAGCTTCCAGTCGTCAGCCAGCTCCAGACGAGTGGTGGCGAACAGGGCGCGGCGATAAAGATTGTATTTATAGCTGTCTCTTATACACATCTCCGAGCCCACGAGACTAA
>NZ_CAMKXG010000172.1 GCF_946477055.1 Lonsdalea britannica
GAACAGTGGCATGAGCACTGCAAAGTGTTTGATGCCCCGGTCTACTTCGATCAGCCATTCAACTCGCTGTTGATCCCCAAGCGCGATTTGCTCAAAGCCATGCCGGATCACGATCCGTTACTGCTGTTGGTGGTGCAAGATTCTCTGCGGCAGTTGAACAGCGACGTGCAGCAACAGAGCGTGGTGGATATGGCGCGCGCCCAGCTGCGTCAGGTGCTTTCGCAGGGAGAGCCTTCGCTGGAAGAGGTGGCGGAAAATATCGGTTTGTCGAGCTGGTCGCTGCAGCGGAGGTTGAAAGATGCGGGGATCAATTTCACTCAGCTGGTGGAAAAGGTGCGCTGCGAAATGGCGACGCACTATTTGCAGCAGCGACAGCTCTCAATTTCTGAAATGGCTTTTTTACTGGGGTACTCGGAGGTGAGTGCTTTTTCCCGGGCATTTCGCCGTTGGTTCGGCATCAGTCCGCGGCAGTGGCGTAAGGCTTAGCCCGGCATTTCAGTAGTGCGGCGGCGGTGTTTCTTCAGACTGCGAGGCAATCAGTGACGGCGCCGTCGCTTTCAGTTTATCAACCAATAAGTGCAGCTGTTCACGCACCTTGGCCATTTCCAGTTCGTGCTGGACCACGGTTTGGTTCAGCTCCTCAATCGTTATCTCCTGAAATGCGATGCGGCTTTCCAGCAGTTCAAGGCGCTGTTCGAGTAATTGCTGCGACATGTGACTTCCTCCCAGACGGTCAGCGGTAGAGTTTGTCAGAAAGCGGAAACTTCTGGTAGTAAAAATGGTCCGAGTAGGGCGCAATAAGCGCATAAGGGAATTTTATCGAAGATAGTGGTGTGTTCGTTGTAATGTCTCCGTACACGCAGCTATAGTAGTTTCGACTTTTTAAATGATTACCGGGATCTATCGGGTCTCGGATGCTGGAGAGATGGATGAAATCACTGTTTAAAGTAACGCTGTTAGCGACCACGATGACACTGGCTCTGAATACCGGCGCAATGGCCGCGGAGACAGCAAAAGCGTCCGATAGCAGCACGACGAGTACGACAACAGCAAAATTCAACAACGATGAACAGGCTGCGGCTTACGCGTTGGGTGCCTCTCTGGGGCGTTACATGGATAATTCCCTGAAAGAGCAAGAAAAATTGGGTATTAAGCTGGACAAAGAACAGCTGATCCAAGGCGTGCAGGACGCGTTTGCTGACAAGAGCAAACTGTCTGACGAAGAAATCGAAAAAACGCTGCAGTCTTTTGAAGGCCGTGTGAAAGAAGCGGCTAAGACCAAAATGAAGCAAGATGCGAAAGAGAACGCGGACAAAGGCACTAAATACCGCGATACCTTCGCCAAAGAAAAAGGCGTGAAGAAAACCAACTCCGGCCTGCTTTATCAGGTAGAGAAGGAAGGAACGGGCGCTGCGCCGAAAGATAGTGATACCGTCGTGGTGAACTACAAAGGTACGCTGGTCGACGGTACTGAGTTCGACAATTCCTACAAACGCGGTGAGCCACTTTCTTTCCGTCTGGACGGCGTCATTCCGGGTTGGACCGAAGGTCTTAAGCACCTGAAGAAAGGCGGCAAGATTAAAATGGTCATCCCGCCGGCACTGGCTTACGGTGAAACCGGCGTACCGGGTATTCCGGCCAACTCTACGCTGGTATTCGACGTAGAACTGCTGGATATCAAATCTGAAGCGGAAGCTAAAGCGGCCGATGCTGCTAAAGCTGAAAAACCAGCTGACGAGAAAGCAGCTCAGCCAAGCGCTAAGTAATACAAACGCTTTACCACGAAAAACCGCAGGTCATCCTGCGGTTTTTTTATGTGTGAGAGCAGCGCCTGTGGGTGCCAAGGTTTGAGTACCTTTAAATCCCACCTCGCGTGAACGTGACGTAGAGTTGATGGTAAGCGTTTGTCGCAAATAGTGAATTTCGATAAGCAGAAGCAAACTATCGCCCACGTTCACGGTGATGTCAGCCATCGACATAACATGCGGAATGGCGTTTTATCTTCCGTCATTGGATTGAGGCACCGTGATGCGCCTCAACGATCTTTCTCCTACATGTGATAAAGGCGGCAAAAACCTCCGCAGACGTTATACTGCTCCAGCGCGGTAGCCAATCCTTAGCTGATCCCCCCGTTTGTTACATCTGCCTTTGTCGGGCGAAAAAGGCTGATGAATGCAGGTATCATGGCGGTCTTATCGCATCAGCCTTTCGGTATGACGCCGCGAATTTCAGGGACGAGAGAGAGGACTTTTGTTAGACTATCCCTCCTGTCAATACGATAAATTGAATGACATTGAAGGTGGTGTTTGCCATGTCTAGTTCGCTTCTTTCAGCAGAGTCGAATGACCTTGATTTGCTGGATGAACGTCCGTTTTCCCAAACGGATTACGAAATCCTGAAGTCGTATGAAGCCGTCGTTGATGGTTTAGCGATGCTAATCGGTGAACACTGCGAAGTCGTGCTGCATTCGCTGGAAAATTTAAAATGTTCCGCGGTACGTATCGCGAACGGCGAGCATACCGGGCGTAAGATTGGTTCGCCTATCACCGATATGGCGCTACGGATGGTGCATGATATGGCCGGTGAAGATAGCAGCGTGTCACAAGTGTATTTCACTCGCGCCAAAAGCGGCATGCTGATGAAATCAATCATTATCGCTATTCGTAACCGTGAACAACGTGTGATTGGGCTGCTGTGTATCAACATGAATCTGGACGTGCCGTTCTCGCAAATCATGCAGACATTTATGCCGCCTGAGATTAAAGCGGTGGCATCCTCCGTTAACTTCGCCTCTTCAGTGGAAGACCTGGTCACGCAAACGCTGGAGTTCACTATTGAAGAAGTGAACAACGACCGCAACGTTTCCAATAACGCCAAGAACCGACAGATTGTGCTCAACCTTTATGAGAAAGGGATTTTCGATATCAAGGATGCCATCAATCAGGTTGCCGATCGGTTGAATATCTCTAAGCACACCGTGTATCTCTATATCCGCCAGTTCAAGAGCGGCGACCTCAGCGGGCACGATCGCTAATGTTGACCTACTGTCTGCTGGTTACCGGACCGGCATACGGCACCCAGCAGTCTAGCAGCGCACTGCAGTTTGCACAGGCGCTGTTGGCCGAAGGCTATCAGCTTAAAAGCGTCTTTTTCTATCGGGAAGGCGTGCTCAACGCGAACCAATTGACCTCACCGGCTAGTGATGAATTTGACGTCGTGCGCGCCTGGCAACAACTGCACGAGGAGCATCAAATCGCGTTGAACGTCTGCGTCGCGGCTGCGTTGCGTCGCGGTGTCACCGATAGCGAGCAGGCGACTCAGCTGAAACTGGCTGGCGCGAATCTGCAACCGGGATTCAGCCTGAGTGGTCTGGGCGAACTGGCTCAATCCGTACTGACCTGCGACCGGGTCGTACAGTTTTAACGGGGGCTCATGCTATGAAACGTGTCGCTTTTGTTTTTACCCATTCCCCCCACGGCAGCGCTTCAGGCAGAGAAGGGTTGGATGCGCTTTTGGCGATGTCGGCGTTGACGGAAGACATCGGCGTGTTCTTCGTCGCTGACGGTGTCTTGCAGCTCCTGCCAAGCCAGCAGCCAGACGTTATTCTCATGCGCGACTACATCGCGACCTTTGGTGTCCTGCCGCTGTACGACGTTGAGCAGTGCTATGTTTGCGAACAGGCTTTGCAGCAGCGCGGTCTTTCAAAAGACACTCAGTGGGTGCTACCGGTGGAAATACAGTCGCCAGAATTATTGGCCCAGACGTTGAAAACCTACGATACCGTCCTCACCTTCTAGAGAGTTGTCTATGTTGCATACGCTGTCTCGCTCCCCCTACCAGATCGATTTGGATGCCATGCTGCGCAATGTCGGAAGCGAAGACGCCGTTCTTCTGTTTCAGGATGGGGTCTCAGGGGCGCTGGCCAATGCTGCGATGCTCAGGCCGATATTGGCGGTAGGCGTTCCCGTTTATGCCTTGAAAGAAGATGTTATGGCGCGAGGAATGGTTGCTCAAATTTCGAGCAAGGTGGTGTTAATTGGCTATAATGACTTTGTTAAACTGACGGCCCAGCATTCCGGACAGATGGCCTGGTAGTGGTATTTTTGTATATTTCTTGACTCCTCATCCGGGCAGCCCTAAAATTCTGCGTCCTTATACTTTGCCTTGCGCGAGTACGAGACGATTTATTACGTGTTTACGAAGCAAAACCCAGGAGCTTTTTGAATGGCAACAATTAACCAGCTGGTACGCAAACCGCGCTCTCTGAAGGTTGCTAAAAGCAACGTTCCAGCGCTGGAAGCATGCCCGCAGAAACGTGGCGTATGTACTCGTGTATATACCACCACCCCGAAAAAACCGAACTCCGCACTGCGTAAAGTTTGCCGTGTTCGTCTGACTAACGGTTTTGAAGTTACCTCCTACATTGGTGGTGAAGGTCATAACCTGCAGGAGCACTCCGTGATCCTGATCCGCGGCGGTCGTGTTAAAGACTTGCCGGGTGTGCGTTACCACACCGTTCGTGGCGCGCTGGACTGCTCAGGTGTTAAAGACCGTAAGCAATCCCGTTCCAAATACGGCGTGAAGAAGCCAAAGGCTTAATGGTTCTCCGTTAAGTAAGGCCAAACGTTTTAACTTTAATGTCAAACTAAACTCGTAGAGTTTTGGACAATCCTGAATTAACAACGGAGTATTTCCATGCCACGTCGTCGCGTCATTGGTCAGCGTAAAATTCTGCCGGATCCTAAGTTCGGATCTGAATTACTGGCCAAATTTGTAAATATCCTGATGGTAGATGGTAAAAAATCTACTGCAGAAGCAATCGTCTATACCGCGCTGGAGACCCTGGCTCAGCGTTCTGGTAAAGACCACCTGGAAGCCTTTGAAGTAGCTCTGGACAACGTGCGTCCGACTGTCGAAGTTAAGTCTCGCCGTGTTGGTGGTTCTACTTATCAGGTACCAGTTGAAGTACGTCCGGTTCGTCGTAATGCCCTGGCAATGCGTTGGATCGTAGAAGCTGCTCGTAAACGCGGTGATAAATCCATGGCTTTGCGCCTGGCGAACGAACTTTCCGATGCAGCAGAAAACAAAGGCACTGCTGTTAAAAAACGTGAAGACGTTCACCGTATGGCTGAAGCCAACAAGGCGTTCGCTCACTACCGCTGGTAATACCGGCGTAGATGTTAATAACCCAGCGGGCGCCTCAAAGGCTAACCCGTTTGGGTTTTTTACTACTTTGAACGCCCTAGGAATAGAGGAAACAAATGGCTCGTACAACACCCATTGCACGCTACCGTAATATCGGTATCAGTGCACACATCGACGCCGGTAAGACCACCACCACTGAACGTATTCTGTTCTACACAGGTGTGAACCATAAAATCGGTGAAGTTCATGACGGCGCTGCCACCATGGACTGGATGGCGCAGGAGCAGGAGCGTGGTATCACTATCACCTCCGCGGCGACGACTGCCTTCTGGTCTGGTATGGCCAAGCAGTATGAACCACATCGTATCAACATCATCGACACCCCGGGGCACGTTGACTTCACTATCGAAGTTGAACGTTCCATGCGTGTACTGGATGGCGCGGTAATGGTTTACTGTGCGGTAGGTGGTGTTCAGCCGCAGTCTGAAACCGTATGGCGTCAGGCTAACAAATATCATGTTCCGCGCATCGCGTTCGTTAACAAAATGGACCGCATGGGCGCGAACTTCCTGAAAGTGGTAAACCAGATCAAAACCCGTCTGGGTGCGAATCCGGTTCCGCTTCAGCTGGCTATCGGTGCTGAAGAGCACTTCACTGGTGTTGTTGACCTGGTGAAAATGAAAGCCATCAACTGGAACGAAGCAGATCAGGGTGTCACCTTCACTTATGAAGACATCCCGGCTGACATGGAAGAACTGGCCCAGGAATGGCACCAGAATCTGATCGAGTCTGCTGCTGAAGCTTCTGAAGAGCTGATGGATAAATACCTCGGCGGTGAAGAACTGACCGAAGAAGAAATCAAGAAAGCACTGCGTCAGCGCGTTCTGAACAACGAAATCATTCTGGTTACCTGTGGTTCTGCGTTCAAGAACAAAGGTGTTCAGGCAATGCTGGATGCGGTTATTGATTACCTGCCAGCGCCGACAGAAGTTCCGCCGATCAGCGGTATTCTGGACGATGGTAAAGACACTCCGGCTGTGCGTCATTCCGATGACAAAGAACCGTTTGCTGCCTTGGCGTTCAAAATCGCTACCGACCCGTTTGTTGGTAACCTGACGTTCTTCCGCGTTTACTCCGGTGTGGTTAACTCCGGTGATACCGTGCTGAACTCTGTGAAATCAGCTCGCGAACGTTTTGGTCGTATCGTACAGATGCACGCTAACAAGCGTGAAGAGATCAAAGAAGTTCGTGCAGGCGACATCGCTGCTGCTATCGGTCTGAAAGACGTAACTACTGGTGATACGCTGTGTGATCCTGATAACGCGATCATCCTGGAACGTATGGAGTTCCCGGAACCGGTTATTTCTATCGCCGTAGAACCGAAAACCAAAGCTGACCAGGAAAAAATGGGTCTGGCTCTGGGCCGTCTGGCGAAAGAAGACCCGTCATTCCGCGTATGGACTGACGAAGAGTCAAACCAGACCATCATCGCTGGTATGGGTGAGCTGCACCTTGAAATCATCGTTGACCGTATGCGTCGCGAATTCAACGTGGAAGCTAACATCGGTAAACCGCAGGTTGCTTACCGTGAAACCATCCGTGACACCGTGAAGGATGTTGAAGGTAAACATGCTAAACAGTCTGGTGGTCGTGGTCAGTACGGTCATGTCGTTATCGACATGATGCCGCTGGAGCCAGGTGGTGACGGATACGAATTTGTTAACGAAATCAAAGGTGGTGTGATTCCTGGTGAATACATCCCGGCCGTTGACAAAGGTATTCAGGAACAGCTGAAAGCTGGTCCGATGGCGGGTTACCCTGTTGTGGATATCAAAGTGCGTCTGCACTTCGGTTCTTACCATGACGTCGACTCCTCTGAACTGGCGTTTAAGCTGGCTGCTTCCATCGCGTTTAAAGAAGCGTTTAAACGTGCGAAGCCTGTTCTGCTTGAGCCGGTAATGAAGGTTGAAGTAGAAACGCCAGAAGACTACATGGGTGATGTAATCGGTGACCTTAACCGTCGTCGTGGCATCATCGAAGGTATGGAAGACACCGCTACCGGCAAGACTATTCGTGCCCAGGTTCCGTTGTCAGAAATGTTTGGTTATGCTACTGACCTGCGTTCGCAGACTCAGGGTCGTGCTTCTTACTCCATGGAGTTCCTGAAGTACGCTGAAGCACCGAACAACGTTGCTCAGACCGTTATCGAAGCCCGTGGTAAATAATCCGGGTTTAACATATTGATCCCGTGCCCTCTCCGTGCGGAGGGGGCATTCGAGTAAGGAATATCGCCGTGTCTAAAGAAAAATTTGAACGTACAAAACCCCATCTCAACGTCGGTACTATCGGCCACGTTGACCATGGTAAAACTACTCTGACCGCAGCTATCACTACCGTACTGGCTAAAACCTACGGCGGTGCTGCTCGCGCATTCGACCAGATCGATAACGCGCCGGAAGAAAAA
>NZ_CAMKXG010000173.1 GCF_946477055.1 Lonsdalea britannica
TCCCAGCCCCAGCGAGGTCCCCAGCCGGGGCGGCCGCGATAGCCCCACCAGGGATCATACATCCCGGCGGTCGGCGCCAGTTGCTGCACGACACGCCAGCGTTTATAGCGGTCGGCCTGCATGACGACAAAGTGATACGGGCGGTTGCCTATCTTGCCCGATTCGGACCCGGTGATAGGCCCCACAACGGTGACCAGCTGTTGGTTGTAATCCGTCGGTTCCAGGAAACCGTTAACATAGGCCACGAAACGGCCTTCCGACGGCGCGCCTAAGATCGGTCTGGCGCCTTCATCCAGCGGCATGCTGCTGATCTCCAGACGGGTGCGATTCGCCTCGTTGCTCACCGCCACCACTTTACCCCCCAGCCGAGCCTCTTGGCCGACGTAGACGGCGGGCGCGCTCATCACCCGGACCAAGTCCATCTGCGGCGTCGCCGATGTCCCTCGTAAGGACTCGGGGACGGTCACGCACGCACTCAGCGCGCTCAGCGAAAGCAACAGCAGGCCGTAGCGGCCCGATCTACAGACAACGCGTTTCACCCGACGACTCCACTGCCGTTCACTCGACATAGCATGCCTCTCGTTTAATAGCCTGATTATTAGACTATAAGCCATGCAATAAGTTGCGGTTATCCGTTATTCGCGGCCCGGTAATTTTTTCCAGGCGACTTCATTACGCAGGTAGCGCGGCTGAGCCTGCTCAACGCGCAATGTCGCGCCTGACTGATACTGTTGCAAAGCCAGCGGCAGCATATCTTCCGCCTGCGGCAACAGATAGTCGCCATCGTGCAACACCGCGTCGGCGGGTTGGGTTAAATCGGGGTACGTCTGCCAGCCGGTGCCGGCCGTCGCCCATTCACCGTTGAGGGCTGCCGTTTGTGTCTGCACCTGCGAGGGCGCGAGAACGGTTTCCGTCTCTTCACCGCGCCAGAATCCCTGTTCGTCGCGGCGATATTGCGCCCAGTAGACTTCGCTCATGCGGGCATCAATCGCCGTCAGTACCTGGGTCGCGCCGGTCAGGCGGTATGCGCCCTGCGCCAGTGTGGCCAGCGTGGAAACGCCGATCATCGGCAAGTCGGCGCCGAGCGCCAGCCCTTGGGCAATACCGATACCGATACGCACGCCGGTAAAACTGCCGGGGCCAAGGCCGAACGCCAGCGCATCCATATCGCTCAGCGTCAGGCCCTGTTCGCTCAGGACTTGCTGAACCATCGGCAAAATACGCTGGGTATGTTCGCGGGGACAAACTTCAAATAATGCGTGGACTTCACCTTCATTCCACAACGCAACGGAACAGGCTTCCGTTGCGGTATCAAGCGCTAAAATTCGCGTAGACATGCCAACCTCAGGCGGGAAATAAACGTATAACGGCGCGCATGATAGCACAGAGTCGGAACGCCGTTACGCTTTGCGCGTCAGGAAATCCACCGCCTGCGGCAGGCTTCGCGTACGCGGCGCGGGCGGCAAACTATTGAGAAAGACTTCGCCGTAGGGACGCATGACCAGACGATTGTCGCAAATCACCAGTACGCCGCGATCGTCGACGTCGCGAATCAACCGTCCCACCCCCTGCTTGAGGGTAATGACCGCGTCCGGCAGCTGCACCTCATTGAAGGGATCGCCGCCGCGCAGGCGGCAGTCTTCCATGCGTGCTTTGAGTAGCGGATCGTCCGGCGAGGTGAACGGCAGTTTATCGATGATGACGCAGGACAGCGCATCGCCGCGCACGTCCACGCCCTCCCAGAAACTGCTGGTCGCCACCAGCAGCGCGTTGCCCGCCGCCAGAAACTGCGACAGCAGCTGGGTTTTACTGGTTTCGCCTTGCAGCAAGACCGGCAGCGTCAGGCTGGCGCGAAACTCCGCGGCCAGTTCACGCATCATCAAATGCGAGGTACACAGCATAAAGCAGCGCCCCTGATTAGCCTGAATCAGCGGCGTCAACATCTGCGCCAGCTGTTTACCGCTACCCCGGCGCGCGGTTTCCGGCAGGAAACGCGGGACGCACAGCAGCGCCTGACGGGCATAGTCGAACGGACTCGGCAGCAGCAGCGTTTCCGCCTCTTCCAGCCCCAGTCGGGCGGTAAAATGATCCATTTTCTCGTTCACGGACAACGTGGCGGAGGTGAAGATCCAGCTTGCGGCCTTCTCTTTCATCACTTCATGAAAGCGGTCAGATACCGACAGCGGCGTTAAAGCCAGCACGAAGTGACGACTGGTGCATTCATACCAGTAGCTATAACCGGGCTGTTGCACGTCCAGCAGCAGCTTTAGCCGGTGACGATAAATCGTGGCGCGTTCAAACGCGGCATCCAGCAGCGTGGAGCGCCCCAGAGAGAGTTTGGCGACGTCGTAACACAGCTCTAGCGCATCATCGAGCAGCAATAGCGCGCGCTGCAGTCCGACATCCGTGACAACGTCACGAAGATTGCCTCGATAACCGGGGTCGCCGAGCGCCAGGCGAAAGTCCTGCGTGCTTTGCGACAGCCGATCGGCGCTTTTCTGTAGCTGCGCCGCGTCACGCACTTCGGTGCGATAGGCGATGATCATATCTCGCGCCAAATCGAACAGCTGTCGGCTGCTCAGCTGCTGACCGAAATATTGGCTGGCGATGTCGGGAATTTGATGGGCTTCATCGAAAATTACGACGTCGCCGTCGGGGATCAGCTCCGCAAAACCGCTCTCTTTTACCACCCGATCCGCCAGATACAGATGATGGTTAACCACCACGACATCGGCATCCATCGCCCGGCGACGCGCTTTGACTACGAAACACGCTTTATAGTGCGGGCAGTCATTACCGAGGCAGTTGTCATTGGTGCTGGTGACCAACGGCCAGATATGGCTGTCTTCCGGCACATCGCGGCAGGCGCTGGTGTCGCCGTCGTCAGTCAGCGAGGACCAGCTGCGCAACTTGACCAGCTCGCGCAGGTTATCTTTGGAAAGATCCCCCCCGGTCATTGACTGCTGTTCCAGCCTTTCAATGCACAGATAATTGGAGCGCCCTTTCAGCAGCGCCAGTTTGCCGGGATAGTTGAGCGCACGCGCCACGGTCGGCAGATCGCGGCTGTAGAGCTGATCCTGCAACGCTTTGGAACCGGTGGAGATAATCACCTTTTTTTCGGCGCGCAGCGCGGGCGCCAGATAAGCGTAGGTTTTTCCCGTTCCGGTTCCCGCTTCAACCACCAGCGGCTTCTGTCGGGCGATGGCGTCGGCAACGGCGGCCGCCATTTGCCGCTGAGGTTCTCGAGGCTTAAATCCCTTGATGGCCTTTGCCAATGCGCCCTCGGGGGCAAAATCATCGATCTCGTTTGCTGCTGCAGCCACGCTTTCTCTCTTTGCTGGGGAATAGATCGGCACCGGAGGCTCCGATGCGAGTGGGGGGATTATGCCAAGCTCGTCCCCCTGCCTCCACCTTAATATGTTGGTACGCCGTCGTTGGAAGCACGCGCCGCAGACGCTATTCCTGTGTTTTCCTCGGACATGATGAATACGTGGAAGGCATAGTTAGCGCTAGGGCGGGAGGTTTTCTCCTCTGAAACGAAAAGGTAAAATGGCGACGTTCGATAACGATAAATCAGGGATTTTGATTTTGAGCCATGTTTATACCTTTACGATTCCCAGCACACCCTTCACACCCAACGCAGGCTCCAACGGATATTATTTGCGCCTCACTCACCAAGGCCATACGTTTTATACTCACAAAGCTAACTACAGCAACCCCGAACAATTTGAACGCCTATCCCCTCAGGGAAACTGGTACATCTGCGCCCATCGATTATGGGATGGAAGTTACTGGATACATTGGATTGCCGATGACAACGGTTTGATACTCGAACCTGAAAGCGCGTCTCAAAAAGTGGGGCCGATGCTGATTCAAAGCAGTGTGTCATTAGCGATAACGTTGCTGGCCGTCATCGCGTTGTACGTTTTTTTTCATTCTTCCCCCGCCCTTGCCACGATCGCAGCGTTGGTCGGTATATTCGCGGGGATAGGCGCGTCAGTCAGTCTGAGCAACCTGTTCGCTTTTTATCATCCGGTAAGCAGATTGTCGTTGAAATATCTCGCTCAAGCGAAGACCGGGGACAGACGTTTTTTTACGTCGCCCCCTACTAACACTTCCCATTTTATCGTCAAACAACTCGATGAACAGTGGCGTCGTCAGGCAAAAGGCAGCGATCTCCTGCTGGAAGGCAATGTGAATCACGTACAAGACATGTCATGGAGTGCAAGGAAAGGAGAGGATGAAGTCCGCTACAGAGCGTTCTTTTTTATCTGTGAATATCGCTCGCTGATCATGTGCTGGCATCAAAACGATTCGTCCGTATACCAACCGGTGCGTTTAACTTCCGCACCGCCGTTTATGGCCATCAACGACCGTATCAGCTGCATCTATGAACAAAAGAGAAGAAGTCCATGCTGACACAGCGATTACCCAGCCAAACGCATAAAGTCATCAGCTTGATTAACCTGACGGAAGGCAGTGTCTATCGCCTTCGCGGCGAGGGCGTTCTCGGTATCAGGCCGAACATCATTGAGCGCTGTCCGCTTTATCTCCAGGGGTAGCCGCGTCACTTACCCTCATCATAGAATAAAGGACTGACAGGCCCTAAGTGTCTCCTCGTCGACGCGTCGAACCGATGGGGAGACAACGCGCCGGACGCCTGAGGCCACCGCCTGACAACACATCACATCGTTGCCAGACGATGATCCGCCGCGTCCGGACCGCGTCGAGCATCAGTTACTCTTGCTGCCCGGCATCCTCTTCGTCATCTTCGAAGCGCGCGACAACACGCTCTCCCTGATGTCCCTGACGCAGCGCCTCCGCCACACGGGCGATAGCTTCGCCGCTGCTCATTCCTTCCGAAATCAAGCGGTGGATTTCTTCGACGGCTTGCTGCTGCTGTTCATGCGTGAGCGACGGAATACCTGCAAACATTTTTCTCTCCTGAATCTGGCGGGATCGTCCCGGCATCATCGACGTCGCACGTCTCACGAGTGTGGTACGCTTGCATTTTGTGATGCCTTCGTGTCCACGCGACCGGTATACTTCCGGTCACTACCCGTATGAGATCGCCCGAAAATCTATATGCCAATGTCGTTAGTCTACCATGCTCTGCCTTACCAACCGGACGCTTTGTTGACCCAATTCGCCCCGCTCTCCGAGCAGCCCTGGGCGATGCTGCTGCACTCCGGCACCGCTGAACATACGCACAACCGGTTTGATATCCTTGTCGCCGATCCGCGCGTCACGTTACAGACCCACGGCGACACCACGGAGATAGCCGAAGACGGCAACGTTCAGACTTCATCAGCCGACCCATTCGCGCTGCTGCAAGACCAGTTAGAGCGATTAGGTCTGAACGCAACCCCGACGCCGGAGCTGCCTTTTCAGGGCGGCGCGTTGGGACTGTTCGGCTACGATCTGGGGCGTCGAGTGGAACGCCTGCCGACGCGGGCCGCGCAGGATATCGATATTCCGGATATGGCCGTCGGTGTGTATGACTGGGCGCTGATCGCCGACCATCATCAGCGCCGACTCACGCTGATCACTCAAGGCGATCCGGCGCCTCGCCTCGCCTGGCTCAAAGCGCAACAGGATACGCCTAACGACGCCTTTACGCTGACTTCCGCATGGCAGGCCAGCATGTCGCGTGAAGAGTACGGCGCAAAGTTTCGTCAGGTTCAGGATTATCTGCACGCCGGAGACTGCTATCAGGTCAATCTGGCGCAACGCTTTCAGGCCCGTTATGAAGGCAGCGAGTGGCAGGCGTTCCTGCGTCTTTCAGCCAGTAATCGCGCGCCCTTCTCGGCCTTTATCCGACTCCCGCATAACGCGGTCATCAGCGTGTCGCCGGAGCGTTTTTTATGGTTGAACGACCATCATATTCAGACTCGCCCCATCAAAGGCACGCTGCCCCGACTGCCTGACGCCGCAGACGACGTCAGACAAGCGGAACGTCTGGCGGCATCCACCAAAGATCGCGCGGAAAATCTCATGATCGTCGATCTGCTGCGCAACGATATCGGCCGCGTGGCCGCCCCCGGCAGCGTCCGTGTGCCGGAGCTGTTTGTGGTAGAAGCCTTTCCGGCGGTGCATCATCTGGTCAGCACCATTGAAGCGGAACTGCCCGCAGAGCTGCATGCGACCGACCTGCTGCGGGCCTGTTTCCCCGGCGGCTCTATCACCGGCGCGCCGAAAGTCCGGGCGATGGAGATCATCGAAGAGCTGGAGCCGCAGCGCAGGACCGCTTATTGCGGCAGCATCGGTTACCTGAGCATCTGCGGCACGATGGATACCAATATCACCATCCGCACGCTCGTCACCGACCGAGGTTCGATATACTGTTGGGCCGGCGGCGGGATTGTCGCCGACAGTCAGGAGCAGGCGGAATATCAAGAAACGTTCGATAAAGTCGGACGTATTCTGCCTTTACTGTTGTCTCATGATTAATGGCGATCTGGCGAGGAGCTGACATGACAGACATGATCCTGCAAACCCCTCCGACGACCGCTGAGGCCGATCCGCCATTCGATTTGGCGCAGTTCATCACCCGTTTTCAACTCCAAACGCCGGAAGCGACGCCACCCAGCTGCTATCAGCGACAGGCGGCCGTACTTGTGCCGATTATTCGCCGTCACGAACCCACATTGCTGTTAACCCGACGTGCCGCGAACCTCCGCACACACGCGGGTCAGGTCGCCTTTCCCGGCGGCGCGGCCGACCTGGAAGATCGTTCCCTGATCGCCACTGCACTGCGGGAAGCGTATGAAGAGGTGGCGATCCCGACGTCCCGCGTTCAGGTGCTCGGCACGCTGCCCTCGCTGGACAGCGTTAGCGGTTTTCAAGTCACGCCGGTCGTGGGACTGCTGCCTCCCGACATCACGCTGACGGCGCAGGCGGACGAAGTGGCCGCCCTCTTCGAGATGCCGCTGCGGGAAGCTTTCGCCTTGCACCGCTATCATTCGCTGGAGATCGAGCGCGAACACCGCCGACATCGCGTTTATCTACGCAGTTATCAACAGCAGTGGGTGTGGGGACTGACCGCGACGATTATTCGCCAGCTCGCGTTGCAGGTCGCGGCGCCTTAAGCGCCAACACTCGGCCCTCATCTCATCCGGTATTTTTCCCTTTCGACGACGATGCGCCTGTACTGGCTTTACGCGTGGTGCGGACATCGTGAACGAGGCGTGTTCATCATTCAACCGACCCTGCGGGCGTCGTCGGGAACACGTTCGATACCACGGTGCGCCGTCTCAGTTCAGCACCACTTCACGTAATGACGGTTTTTAATCCGGGTAACTCGCATAACCGCGGTACACCTTGCCGCCTTCCCCTTTCCTGCATTAGATTTTTGTGGTCTTTACGGCGGCATTAAATAAGTTTATTTCATGCGAAAAGACGCCTTCGAACCGGGGATTGCCACTACAATAGCGCCCATATTTAGCCGCCTAATAAAGGCATTCGACGGACGTTTAAAGGAGTAGTGCGTGATAAGCGTTTTCGACATGTACAAAATCGGCATCGGGCCGTCCAGCTCTCACACTATTGGACCGATGAAGGCCGGTAAACAGTTCGTCGATGAACTGGAACAGGTCGGCCTTCT
>NZ_CAMKXG010000174.1 GCF_946477055.1 Lonsdalea britannica
TCGGCGGCATAGCTGCGGCCGAAAATCGCGCGCGTTTTATCATCCAGGAACCCGACCTGATCGGCATCCTGTCCTCCACCGCCGAAGTAGGCACGGTCCCGATCATCGACCAACGCAAAGATGCTGCGGCTGACCGATACGCGAGGCTCGTGCGCGTGTCCCGCCGCTTTCCACGCTTCACGATACGCCCGGATCTGTTTGGCCTGCTGAATGTGGAACGGCTCGCCGGTTTCATCGTCTTTCAGCGTGGAGCTTTGCAGATTCAGGCCAAGTTTGGCCGCCCACACCGCCGTGGCGTTCGAGCCAGCGCCCCACCAGATTCGATTGCGCAGTCCTTCTGAAAAAGGTTCGAGGCGCAGCAGTCCCGGCGGGTTGGGAAACATCGGCTGCGGATGCGGCTCGGCGAAGCCTTCTCCGCGCAGCGCATCGAGCAGCACCTCGGTATGGCGGCGCGCCATATCCGCGTCGGTTTCTCCCTCCGCAGGCTGGTAGCCGAAATAGCGCCAGCCGTCGATAACCTGCTCAGGTGACCCACGGCTAATGCCGAGTTGAAGACGCCCGCCGGAAATCAGGTCCGCCGCGCTGGCGTCTTCCGCCATATACAGCGGATTTTCGTAACGCATATCGATGACGCCGGTGCCGATCTCAATGCGATGGGTTTTCGCCCCTACGGCTGCCAGCAGCGGGAAGGGCGAACTGAGCTGACGCGCGAAATGGTGTACCCGAAAATAGGCGCCGTCCGCCCCCAGATCTTCCGCAGCGACGGCCAAATCGATGGATTGCAGCAGCGTATCCGCCGCCGAACGCGTTGCCGACTGAGACGAAGGCGTCCAGTGGCCAAACGACAAAAATCCTATTTTTTTCACGAGGCAGAGGTCCTTATAGTGAGGGTGGCGAGTCGGCGACGCACGCGACGGTGAAAAGGTATCGCCTATGCATAAACTTTAGACAAGACTACGCAGAAAGACGAAAACCGGCCAGAGGCACCGCACAACAGGCAAAACCCCGCAGCGCGCTGTGCAGCTTGCACGGATATCGTGTCCGCACCGGTCATACCACGTCTCTTCCCCGGCCCCTCGGAGAAAACGGGGCGTAAACCTGCCGTCCACGCCCCTCGACGCACGCCTATTTCTGCCTTTGCAACGCGTTGCCTATCATCGTGGTGAAGTTATTGACGATGGCATCTTCCGCACAGCCTGCCTTCAGCGGACTCGCCTTCACTTCGAAGATCTGATTAGCGTAAGAGGCGTCGTCCGGAATATAGCCGATGCGATCGTTGACGATAGACGTGAGGATCGTTTTGCTGAGCGGCGAGCTTTGCGCCAGTCGATAGCCGATACCGGTCATCACTTCGCCCGACACCCCCGCCAGCGCCGTATCGTTCAACATGACCAGACCGAGGCGGAGATTCACGTTCTCGACCTGAGTTTGGTTCATGTTCTGCATCGTCTCGGTCCCTTGCTGCGTTGGGCAGCTCACCACGGTCTCTTCTGCCCAAAGGTTCACCCGACGGGTCATGTCTTCGGGCTTGATGCCGCGGGCGACGCGGACAATCGCCTCGCCCACCGTCTGACCCTGAGTCTCAGCCGCATTCCAGGCAAACGCGGCGTCTTTCTCATCGGTGTCCGACAAACCGGCGCGGAAGATCCTCGGATTCTGGTCCGCGATCGTTCCCGCCGACCACAGCGACACCGCGTTCCCCCCGAGCGTTTTCTCCACATAGTTGGCGGCCACCCCGGCCAGGTCGCCGCTGATCTGCTTGATACCGAGCGTCGTCACGGAGTGAACCGCATAGTTCGTCAGCAGCGCGATAGGTTGGCCGTCCAGCGTGTCGAACTTCATCACCCACAGCCCTTTGTCGGACGGACCGGTGGGATTCACGCCGATAATCCAGCCGTCGGCGGTATATTCGTCGCGATTCACGTTGACGTTAACCATCCCTTTCCCCACGCCAAAGCGTGCGGGTTTCGCCTGCTGTTCAGACTGACGAAGCGCCTCGATCATTTTGCTGTAGAGGCCTTCGCTCCAGGCCAAGGACGTCGTCGTTCCCTCGTGCGCCAACGCGCCCGGAGAGACATTTCCAACCCGCGGCGCGCTGTGGTCGTGCGTGGCGAAGATCAGGATATTGGCGAACGGGATTTGCAGATCCTTTTCAATCCGTTGACGCACCGCCGTCGTGTCGCCCACCTCCATACTGTCCACCGAAACCAACGCCACTTTGCCGCCGCCGCTATTGATGAGCAGCGTGCGCAGATAAATCGGATCGTGAACCCCGACGAAATCCCCGCCCATCGGGTTCATCTCTTTCAGGGTGGTCGGCGTGATATCCACTTTGGCGGCGCCGACGCGCAGCAGGTCTTGATCCGCCGCACGGGCTGGCGCCAGCAGACAGCCAATGCACAGTATCGCGCCCAGCGCGAGGGAGGTCGGGTGTAACACGGGAAGAGCCAAGCGATTAGACATAGGTTGTTTCCTTTCAACAAGTTGGCATAGCCGAAAGCGCCGAGCCGCTACCCGCCAGGCGGTACTAATGACCGCGGCGGCGCTCGCTCTTGTCACCGCCGCGGGCGATCCGCACTCCTGCCTGGACAGGACGACGGCAAACGACGCCGTTTCCATGGTACTCTTGAGTACCAAGTATTGATTCAGGATTCAGCCCTGTCAACGGCATGAGAAGAGGAAGCCTTACGATGAAAACGATGCCACCGACCTCGCCTGATGGCATGGCGCACACCCCGTCACAACGGCGCTCCCACATTATCGACGCCGCCGACAGCCTGTTCCGCCAGCATGGCTTCACGGGAACGACCACCAGCATGATCGCCACCGCGGCGGCAGTCTCGAAACGTGACCTGTATGCGATCTTCCACAACAAAAACGAGATTTATTATTCGGTCGTCGAGAAAAATCAGCGGTTGTTTCTGGATCTTCCTCGGCCGGAGGCTGAGGACCTGCCCATGCTGACGTCACTGATAAAAATTTTTCGTCTGGATATGGACGACGCGGCAGGACAACGTCGGTTGGACTTCATTCGCGTCTTTATGAAGGCTGCGGTAGAAGCACCGGAAACATCCGACACCCTTTACGCCAGCGGACGATTTCACCCCCGTGAGGCGCTGATGGACTGGCTTCTGGCGCAGGCCCGTCGCGGCAAGCTGCCGCTGCAGGATGAAGAGGAAGCAAAGGTCTATGCCGGGATGCTGATGAACCTCGTCTTCGGCGCGCTGATCCCTGTGCGACACGACCATGAGGAGATCGATGAGCGCACCACGCATGTTATTAAAGCGCTGACCATTTTCCTGAAAGGCGTCGGCTGCGACATAAGCTAATCTCTTTTTTATCTATAAAAAACAGATACCTGACAAATAAGGTTATCCGGAATTCGTCTATAAGACCCGGCGCTGCGATTGCTAGGATGAGGGCCTCGGCGCCGTTGCGCCTTCGCCTGTGAGGAGAAATGCTTATGTCCACCATCGACGTGACCGCCACTCAGCCGGAAGTCCGGGTCAATGCTTCCGCCCCCTTTACGCCGCTCCCCCGCCCGACGTCGCCTGCGCACATCATCGCCAGCGACGAGGAGGCCATCGCCGTCGCCGAACGGCTGGCCGCGCAGTTTGCTACGGGCGCCGCCCGCCGTGACCGCGAAGGCATTTTGCCGATTGCCGAGCTGGAGACGTTTTCGCAAAGCGGACTCTGGGGCATCAGCATTCCGCGCGCCTACGGCGGGGCTGGCGTCTCCTACGCCACGGTGGCGCAGGTCATCGCGATTATCTCCGCGGCGGACTCCGCTCTCGGTCAAATCCCGCAGAACCATCTGGCGGGGGTCGCGCATCTGCTGACCGACGGCACTGAAAGTCAGAAAAAAACGCTGCTGGCCGATATTCTGCGGGGCATCCGCTGGGGCAACGCCTTTTCGGAAAAAGGCGGCGCTACCGTGGCCGACTTTAAAACCACGCTCCGTCGCGAAGGCGATGAGGTCGTCGTGACCGGAGAGAAGTTCTATGCGACGGGCGCGCTGCTGGCGCACATCGTTCATACGGTCGCCATCGACGAGGAAGGGCGGCCGCATTTGGTCGTATTTGATCGCGATGCGCCGGGGCTGACGGTGATCAACAACTGGTCGAGCTTCGGCCAGCGCACCACCGCCTCCGGCACCGTCATCCTCGATCATGTGCGGGCCCCCATTGAGCGCGTCATTCCCGCCTGGCGGGCCTTCGATCGCCCCACCCCGTCCGGCCCGATTTCGCAGATCATTCAGTCTGCCGTGGACGTCGGCATCGCCCGTGGCACGATCGCCGACACGCTGGCGTTCGTACGGGAAAAATCACGGCCCTGGATCGACAGCGATAAACAGACTGCCGCAGAAGATGTGTTCACCATTGCCGCCGTCGGCGATCTCGCTATCCGCCTGCACGCCGCCGAAGCGCTGCTGGAACGCGCCGGACGCCTGATTGACGTCGCCGTCGCCACGCCGAGTGAAGAGACGGTCGCGGCGGCCGCGGTCGCCACCGCCGAGTCCAAGGTGCTGTCCACCGAAATCGCGCTGCTGGCTGGCAACAAGCTGTTTGAGTTGGCCGGAACCCGCGCCACGTTGGCCGAATACAATCTTGACCGCCACTGGCGCAACGCCCGGACCCACACCCTGCATGACCCGGTTCGCTGGAAGTATTTTCACGTCGGCAACTACTATCTCAACCGGGTTAACCCTCCCCGTCACGCCTGGAACTAAGCGCGTCGGCCGAGGGGACAAGTCGCGAGGAGCATCAACAAGAGAGCGCGGAGGACGACAAGACGATGGGATAGCGTTGAGGGCATTGTCGGGGGCAACCCTTCGCCGTAGGAAACTTCGACCGCCCTCACCCACGTTCTCATTTCGCCCAGGCGTTGTCTCGGCAATTGAACTTCCCGCGACAACGACCGAGCGCCAACGGCAAAAAACGGTGGCAGCCGCGCAGAACGCAGCGTCTGTCACGGCACACGGTCATACGGTAAACCGGCCGACGCGCGCTCCCCGTTCACGGGCCTCAGGCAGCGGATTCAATAGGAAGCGATCAGCTCCATCACCCCGTTGATAATGAACTGCACGCCCATGCAGACCAACAGAAAACCCATCAGTCGCGAAACGGCGTCGATACCGCTTTTTCCAATCAAACGCATGATGAAACCCGCGCTTTTCAGGCACACCAGCAGGATGAGAGCTACGGCAATAAACGTCATCACCGGGCTCACCATCAGCACCCACTGTTCGAATCCGAGCGAGTTGGCTTTCAGCGTCGACACCGAGCTGATGATCATCGCAATCGTCCCCGGCCCGGCGCTTCCCGGCATGGCCAGCGGTACAAACGCAATGTTTTCCGAATCCTTTTTGGTGACGTCCGGCACTTTTTGATCCGCCGACGCCGTCTCGATATGCGACTTCTGAGGAAACAGCATGCGGAAACCGATAAAGGCAACAATCAGCCCGCCAGCGATGCGCAACCCCGGAATCGAAATACCAAAGGTATTCATGACCAGCTGGCCTGCGTAAAACGCCACCATCATGATCAAAAAGACGTAAAACGCCGCCATCGTAGACTGCTGACTAATGTCCTTGCGGGTCATGTTCCCGGACAGGCTTAGCAGCAGCGCCACCGACGTCAGCGGGTTGACCAGCGGCAATAACAACACCAGCCCCAACCCCACGGCTTCGAACAATTGAGAGATTCCCGTCATATGGCTTCCTTATGATTTCAGCGGTGCAAGAGACTTCAGCGTAGCATAGGAAAAATGACAGGGAACAGGATGTTAGCCTCTGCACGGAGCCTCAACCGACCTGCAATACGCCGCCGCCGCCCTGATGACGGAGAGAGTCCCGACGCTGGCGCAGCGCGCTTCGCTCTCACGGCGTTCGTCCCTGCGTGGCACCCCGGCAGACCGGTTTTTCGCCGCCCTGTTACGAGGGAATTTTTCGTCCGTTAGCGCAGAGACTCATCCCCCATAACGCGCCGCAACGCTGTTACAATGGGGCGGCGGGCGCGCCCCGCGATTCACTTTTTAACACAGGGAGAATGGTGTATGCCTGAATTACCCCCCGTGGTCGACCATGTGATCATCAACGTCGCCGACCAGTTGGATGAAGCCAGCACGCTGTTTCGGCGTCTCGGTTTTCAACTCAGCGAGCGCGGCCATCACACGATGGGCTCCAGCAACCATCTGGCGATCTTCGGCGAGACCTATCTGGAACTGCTGGGCTATGAGCCCGAAACCGGCAAAGACTTTTGCCAGTCCCCGCTCGGCCTCAGCGGGCTGGTATGGAAGACCTCAGACGCGGACGCCGTCTATCAGCACCTGCAACAGCAGCAGCTCGACGGGGACACGCCAGCGTCCTTTTCCCGACCGGTCACGCTGCCGGACGGCAGTCAGATAGAAGCGCGCTTCCGCATCGCCCGACTGCGCGCCGACGCCATTGCGAACGGCGTCAGCTTTTTCTGTCAGCACTTGACCCCGGAAGCCGTATGGCAGCCGGCGTGGCGTAAACACCGCAACGGCGTCGTCGAGATCGCGGAGTTCGTGATTGCCGCCGAGCGGCCAGAAGACGCCGCCGCGGTCTACCGCCGACTGTTTGACTCGGCGGTATTGACCTCCGGCACCAACGGCGAATTAAGCCTGCAGGCAGGACAAACGCGGGTGCGTTTCCTGAGTGCCGAAGCGGCCCGCGCCGAATTTGGCGCGCTGCCGAGCGATTATGACGGTCAGCCGCGAATGGCGGCGCTCAGCTTCAAGACCCGCTCGCTCGACCAGACGCGCCAGAGCCTGCTGGCCGGGAATCTGCCGTTTGTTGAGAACGAAAACGGTATTCAGGTGCCGACAGAGGCCGGGTTTAACCTCGCGCTACGGTTTCGCACCTAAGCGCGTGAAAATCGAGGGCAAGTGATGGAACGCGCGCGTCCGACGGCGGTCGGACTTATAGGGACATGGCGTGTGACGTCACGAAGGCAACAGCCCGGTTACAGGTGCTCACGTTATCCTGAGTCACGCCTGACACCGCGTTGAGGCCGTTTGCCGCACAATTGCCGCACAATCACCCCACGGATGGGTTGTCGCTCGCCGCCCTGCCCGGTGGCGGCAACACTATCCACGTACCGAGTGAGCGCCGCCGTGCGCGGCCATACGATGGACCGATGATGAAAACAACTTTTCTACGCCACTCCCTGGCAATGGGAATGATGATGCTTTGCGGGCTGGCTCAGGCCGCGCCGTTCACGGCTGGCGCGGGCCGGGCGGACATCGATATCCCTGCCAGCCTTTACCCTATCGACGGTTTCGTCGGGCAGCACGACCCGCTGGCTGCGCGCGTGATTCTGCTTGATGACGGAACAACCCGGCTGGGAATTGTCGTCGTGGATCAAACCTCGCTGTCCGAGGATTCGATCAACCACATGAAGGCGGCCCTTCAGCAGGTGGCGCAGGTCTCCCCGGAACAGGCGATCGTCAGCGCCAGCCACGGATTCTCCGCACCGCATGTTCTGCCGCATGAACATACTGCGCCGGAAGTTCAGGCTCAAACCACGC
>NZ_CAMKXG010000175.1 GCF_946477055.1 Lonsdalea britannica
CTTAGTCTCGTGGGCTCGGAGATGTGTATAAGAGACAGGTTCATGTCCAGTATCCGGTTTCATCCCTGTCGCGGAATTCGGCGAACCGCAGAATACGGATCTGACGCTGAGCATCAACGGCGAAGTCCGGCAACAGGGAAATACGGGTGACATGATCACGCCGATTTTACCGTTGATTGCTTATATGAGCCGCTTTTTCACCCTGCGCGCAGGGGATATCATTTTGACCGGGACACCGCAGGGCGTCGGGCCGCTGCTGTCGGGCGATACGCTGAAAATAGCTTTGAACGATAAAGCGCTGGAAACCCGCGTGATCTAGTCATACATAGGCCATCTGTCTAGTGTGGCAGGTGGCTTCTTCTTATTTAACTACCTCGTTAAACTTGTTAGACGGGCTGTTTCCCGTCACCTTGGATACTATTGCAATGAATCAATTACCTTTTTGGCAACATAAAACGCTGGCTGAAATGTCTGACGAAGAGTGGGAAGCCCTCTGCGACGGCTGCGGCCGCTGTTGCCTGAATAAGCTTATTGATGCTGATACCGAAGAGCTGTACTTCACCAATGTCGCCTGTAATCAGCTGAACATCAAAAGTTGCCAATGCCGCAACTATACGCGCCGCTTCGAATACGAGCCGGACTGCATCAAGCTGACAAGGGAAAATCTGTTGTCGTTCGAGTGGTTGCCGGAAACCTGCGCCTACCGCCGGATCCACGAAGGCAAAGGTCTGGCGAGCTGGCATCCGCTGATTGCCGGTTCAAAACAGGCAATGCATCAAGAGCGTATCTCGGTGCGTAACATTGCCGTTCGCGAACGTGATGTCGTCGACTGGCAGGACCATATTCTGAATAAACCTGATTGGGCTAGGTAAGATTAAGAACTCTATAAGGAAAGCTGCTGCGGGTTTCAGGCCTGTGGCAGCGGTGGGGCAATATCCGTAAGTTTTGCGCCCTATACCGGGCTGATCTTCGCTATTGCCTGTCGTTTCTTTTCGTAAATGCTGCAACCTCTGCAATCACTCCCTTTCATTCGTATGCACTGTGTAAGAATTGCCGATCGCCTGTGATTAGACCTTCGCCTCGTGCTGAGCATTTTGGCTAATTGATTTCAGCATCCTCAGTCTGATCAATCCGCTTACTGGTCTAATCAAGTACCAGTAGGGGGCAAATTTACGCTGTGCGGTGTTATCCAGGCAGAGCACCCGTGTTTCTGTTCTCAGTCGAGATGAGGTGTTGTCTAATCGCTCAATGGTGAAGCTCAAGGCCAGTTTGGCTGAGCCTGATTCATCAAAGGCGAGAAAATCTGCGGCATCAACGAGTGTGGTTTGACCGTAATCTGATCGCCAAAACTTTCCCGCCAATCCAAACACAACTTCCTGATCGCTTCTTTGTTCTAACATCGTGAAATTGTCCATGTTGAAGGGTTTTCGAGACGTAAAACCTTTGCCCTTCATTCGGTCAAAAAGTCGGATTGGCAGTTCGCGCAGGGTAATTGCACTCCGGAATAAATAATCGTTATCAGGTCGATAGTTAAGCACGGCGGCCATGATATGTTCCGGTGTTGCTGCGACGTCCAGAGAATGGTTTTCGCTAAAATGATAGGCAGGCAAATACTTATCAATCAAATCCATGCGGGTTCCCAATAAAGAGGTTGGTGGAGGATCACAGTCAGTGCAGTGAAACAGGCGGGGCATTATGGCACGTCGCAGAGCGGCGTTTGGACAGGACTCGGAGTATAAAACAGTACTCAGAACATGAATATCGCTGAATCAACTTAGTGGATGATGGGGAGCCGCCGTAATCTGCTGTCTGATTGTTCAGACGCGGTCCGGGATGTCCCCGTGGTCGACGTCTTTCGCCACGGGAATATCGGTATTCGGAGTGCAGGTTTATCTCGAGGTTTTATGCGTCGACCTTGAATTAGATTTTTATGAACACGGTTTCGGCTTTTACCCCGGCTACGACGATATTAAGTTCGGCGAATCCGGCTGCGTGCGGTTACTCTTGGTCGGTTTTTTTGACCGTACCCAATTTGATGGTTTCCACAATCATATCGTTAATATCTTCCGCCACCGCAGCAGCGTCCTCATCGTCCAGCTTGGACAAATGCTCGTAGTCCGACTTCACCACCCGCGTTTCTGCCAGCTTTCGCAGGCTTTCCCTTTGCTCGTCGTTCATGATGGAAATCATGAATCCAATCACGGTGCGGAGCGCGGTAACTTCTTTCAGCAGATAGAGATCGGCAGTAATCATGGTCAATATGTCCCATAGAGTAGCGATGGAGTGTCACTTTCAATATAGCGCATAAATTCAGGGGTTATTTACGCAGGATGAAGCCGCTTTACGGGCGGAAATGGTCGGGGAGTGCAGTGGGGGGCGCGATGGGGTTACAGGGGCGAAAACGCTCAGCGCTTCATTTTTCGGGTCACGTAATAAAAAAGCCCTGAATGTCAGGGCTTCTACGAAGATGGGGTTATTTGTCAGGCGTGAAGTAGTCTTTATCGCTTTCCATCGGAATGTAAGCGCGGACCCATTCGTTGCCGTCAATAATTTCCCAGCTATGTCCAGGACCTTTCAGATCTTCCGCCAACAGAACGGTGCCTGGTGCGATAATGAAGGTCGAGCCATTGCTGACTTTGAATTTCAGCGTGCCTTTCAGCGTAATCACATACTGTTTTCTCGGGGCGGCATGGGTATTTTTTTCCCAGTCCTCGGTCGAGTTGCTGATCCAAAACTTCTGCGTGGGGATTTTTTCCAGGGCAGGGATGCTGCCTTTAACGAAGCTGGAATTATCACCCTCGACGTTGATTAGTTTGATTGCAGGGATTCTGACTTCTTCGCTGCCTGTGACCTTGCCAGATTCACAGTAGCCTTTCACGGACACGGCCAAAACTGCAGCCATCAATAGAAACGCTTTTGCTTTTTTCATCTACTCGAGCCTAAAAAAGGATAGTGGTTTTTATTAGCCTGACAATAGTCAGGTTGGTGGAAGATGTTAGAGGAAAGCAATTAAAAGGCTATCAATCACTGCCAGTGGTAAAACCGATGAAACGGCGACAGGGCGGCGATCTCAGAATGGCAACGGAAAAAAGAAAGGGAGGGGGAAGGAGAGGCTATGGTTATGCGGGATAAAACCAGCCCGGCTGGGCGCTAACTGGCAGCCGGGCGGAAGAGGGCGTGATTAATGAAAGAGGTCGCGGCGTTTAGGTCTGAACAGCTGCGCAACCAGCACCAGCGCGCACATGAGCAGATAAGCGCCGAAGACCACGATCATCCACTGCGGCATTTCCAGTCCCATAAAGTGCCATTGCCGTTCTGCGCAGTCGCCCGAGGCGCTGAACACGGCTGGCATCCATTTGTCCAGCGGCAGCCAGGACGGAAAATTGACGAAGAAGTCGCAGGTGGCGAACGGCGAGGGGTGAAGCTGAATATCGGTATGCTTCAACGCCAGCAGCAGGCCTTCGAAAGCGCTGTAGAGCCACAGGGCGATGGCCGGTAAACGAATGACGACGCTGCCCGGAGCCACCGCGCCGAGGAGTCCTGCCGCCATCACGCCAAACAGCGCGTTACGTTGATAAATGCAGAGAACGCAGGGTTTCAACAGCATCACATGCTGGAAATAGAGCGCGATCAGTTCGAAGATTAGGCTGGTCAGTGCCAGAAGCAGCCAGGCCGTCCGGCCATGCGAGCAACGGTTTAAATATCGCAACATCAGCAGCATAAAAGTATTCCATGCAAAACGTTCGAATTATAACAGCGCTATCAATTTCGCTGTCCTCACAAAGAGTGGTGCTCTCATCAATAATGACTGTCTGAGAGATGAAATCATCTTTTCGTCAGGGCGGAAGTCTTTCGCCGTGTAGCCCATACTCTTTTGTTTTTAAAGGTGATATCAGAAAAAACCGGATGTTTTCACCTAAGCGTTACTATACACGATATAGGCTGGTGGATGGACTTGCGAGGCGGGTTATATCGGCAGCGATCACAACAAATATGTGTCAGGCTGTAAATTCTCAGGCGAGAGCGGCGCGCGCTCCACTCACCACGGTGGCGGCATGTCGAAAAACGCGGATAAATCAACCCTGACGACCCGCCAATAAAGAAAAGCTGCCCAGGATGTGTTCCATGTCATAACTCGGCATTTTTCTCTCCCTTAAAACTTCTTACAATATAAAATGATGCCTTGATACGAATTTCTCGGTGATGTGAGCCTCAGTGTCGCTGTCTGAGCCGGTGTGCGGGGGTTTGCTACTGGATTGATTTGTCACTCCCGGAAACTATGTGATGGTAAAGGGGTTTGTTATGATGATGTTTACTTTCATGGGTAAACATCGCTACGGAATATAAACTTATGGTTATAAAGGCGCAAAGTCCGGCGGGATTCGCGGAAGAGTATATTGTTGAAAGTATATGGAATAATCGATTCCCCCCTGGGACTCTCCTGCCAGCAGAAAGGGAATTATCCGAGCTCATCGGTGTCACGCGTACCACGCTAAGGGAAGTGCTGCAGCGTCTGGCGCGCGACGGTTGGCTGACGATCCAGCACGGCAAGCCGACCAAGGTCAATAATTTCTGGGAAACCTCCGGTCTGAACATTCTTGAAACGTTGGCGCGTCTCGACCATGATCGCGTGCCGCAGCTCATCGATAATCTCCTGTCTGCGCGAACCAATATCGCGGGTATTTTCATTCGGACTGCGGTGCGCCAACATCCCGAGCAGGCGCTGGAAATTCTGCAGCAGGCCGATACCGTCAGCGACACCGCTGATGCTTTCGCGGAACTGGATTACGCGATATTTCGAGGACTGGCTTTTGTGTCGTCCAACCCGATTTACAGCCTGATTCTGAATGGGTTGAGAGGGTTGTACATCCGCGTTGCTCGCTACTATTTTTCTAATCTCGACGCCCGCGAGCTGGCGCTGAAATTTTATCGCCAGCTTGGCACCCTGTGCCGCGAAGGCCGGTACGAACAGGTTCAGGAAACTGTGCGCGACTATGGTAAAGAGAGCGGCGCCATCTGGCATGGCATGCAGAGCGCCATTCCTCACGATCTGGCCGGAGGCGGCCGCTGATCTGAGCGAATAAAAAACGGGTAACCCTGTCAAAGCGGTTACCCGTTGCTTTATCGGTTAAACGATTAGGGCTGATTGCGTGGTGGGCAGCGGTCAATAAGCTCTACGCTACCATCGTCATTCAACTGCTCCATAAACACTTCAAAACCCCACAGTCGATAAACGTGTTTCATCACTTCATGGCTGCTCTTGTCAAGCGGGGCCCGGTTCTGCGGGATGTAGCGCAGCGTCATCGAGCGGCTACCGCGCAGATCAACATTCCAAATCTGTATGTTGGGTTCGATGTTGCTCAGGTTGTACTGAGCGGAGAGCTCCTGACGGATTTTCTTGTAGCCTTCCTCGTTATGAATGGCTGCAATCTCCAGGTAGTTATTGCTGTCATCATCCAACACGGTGAACAACCGGAAATCACGCATCACTTTCGGCGACAGGAACTGGCTGATAAAGCTTTCGTCTTTGAAGTTCTGCATCGCGAAATGCAGCGTGTCCAGCCAGTCTGTACCAGCGATGTCTGGGAACCAGTGGCGATCTTCCTCCGTGGGTTCCTGACAGATGCGCTTGATATCCTGAAACATGGCGAAGCCTAACGCGTACGGGTTGATGCCGCTGTAATAAGGGCTGTTGTACGGCGGCTGATAAACCACGTTGGTGTGGCTGTGCAGAAACTCCATCATAAAGCGATCGGAGACTTTGCCCTCGTCGTACAGGTGATTCAGGATGGTGTAATGCCAGAAGGTCGCCCAGCCTTCGTTCATGACCTGCGTCTGCTTCTGCGGGTAGAAATACTGGCTGACCTTACGCACGATGCGCAGGACTTCACGTTGCCAGGGTTCCAGCAGCGGCGCGTTCTTCTCCATAAAATAGAGCAGGTTTTCCTGCGGCTCAGCCGGGTAACGCGGCGTTTTTTCCGGCGCGGATTCTAGCTCGCGGCGCGGCAGGGTTTTCCACAGATCATTCACCTGACTTTGCAGGTAGGCTTCGCGACTTTTCTGCCGCAGCTGTTCCTCTTCCAGCGAGATTTTCTGCGGACGTTTATAGCGGTCCACGCCGTAGTTCATGAGGGCGTGACACGAGTCCAGCAGGCGTTCGACTTCCACCACGCCGTAGCGCTCTTCGCAATGTGCGATGTACTGACGGGCGAAAATCAGATAGTCCACGATGGAACTGGCGTCGGTCCAACTGCGGAACAGGTAGTTGCCTTTGAAAAAGGAGTTATGGCCGTAGCAAGCGTGCGCGATAACCAGCGCCTGCATGGTCATGGTGTTCTCTTCCATCAGGTAGGCGATACAGGGGTTGGAGTTGATGACAATCTCATACGCCAGCCCTTGCTGCCCGTGCTTATAAAGCTGTTCGGTTTCGATGAACTTCTTGCCGAACGACCAGTGCGTATAGTTGATAGGCATGCCGATACTGGAGTAGGCATCCATCATCTGCTCGGAAGTGATAATTTCAATCTGGTGGGGGTAGGTGTCTAACCGATATGACTTGGCGATCCGGTCGATTTCATCCAGATAGACCTGAAGCAAATCAAACGTCCAGTCTGGCCCATCGCTCAGACATTGTGGGTTTCTTACCCGATCATCAATTGATACAGCCATCTGCGCGCCCTCACAATTACTTGTCACCACATTAGCGTGTGACACTTGTTAATCGTAGTTCAATCTGAAAAATCAGTGGCATGGATGTGTATTATTCGGTTGGCGAGTGATTCATCTTACGTCGCTGTCGTTTCATCCGCGTAATAAATAAAAGCTATATCAAAGATAATCAGTGTCGTGAAAAGCTGCGTGGGGAGGTGGACTTAGTCTGCCATGCGAGTATCGCTGTGGGGAGAATATCGGCGCTGCTGAGGGGGATCGTACGGCCCGGGGAGCTTATCCCTCGAGCCGTACGTAACAACATTATCGGCGTGACAGGTGACTGAGCGAAACCATCAGCACCGAGAGCAGAACCAACGCGCTGACCGGCGCAACGACGCTCCAGGGTGCCCGTTCGACATACGGCATGCCTTCCGCCAGAATTCGTCCCCATTCAGGGGCGGGCGGCTGTTGCCCGAGCCCCAAAAACCCCAGCGATGCCAGCGCCAGCGCAATGCCCGGCAGGCGTAACATGGCGTGGCGCACGAGCGGTCCCAGCAGGCCCGGCAAGATATAGCGTATCAGGCACTGACGGCGTCCCATCCCCAGAACGGGCGCGATGCGTACGTAAGGACGTGCGTGAATTTCGGTCACCAACGCGGCGGTATGCGCGGCCAACGGCGCCCAGCTGACCAGCATGACGGCGACGGCCGCGCCGAGGATGGAAGGCCCATACAGCGCGGCCACCACCATACCCGAAATGACGGGCGGCAGAGCGTTCGTCATTTCAATCGGTCCGGTAAATAGCCGGGGAAA
>NZ_CAMKXG010000176.1 GCF_946477055.1 Lonsdalea britannica
GAGAAACGCCGGTTTTCATCCAGATCGCGGGCGCTATTGCTGGCAATCGTCGGCGTATTCTGGATGTTGACGCCAGCGGGCATGTATTACTGGCCGCATCAATGGCCGCTCTGGTCGTTGGCGAGCGGCATCGCGCAGGGCGGCGGGTTTACCGCTATTTTCATGCTGATCATGGACCACGCCCGCGATCTGGATGAAAACCGGCGTTTCTCCTCGGCCGTGCAGGGCGTCGGCTATACGCTGGCCTCGGTCGGGCCGCTGGTCACCGGCGGGCTGCATACGTTGTTCGGCAACTGGGCCGTCAGTTTTCTGCTGCTATCTGCGCTCGCCATTCTGATGCTGGCGATGGGGGTGGCTATTGGTCTGCTGAAGCGGAGTGCGCCTTCCCCGTTCAAAAACTCGACGTCAGACTAAAGTGTCAACTTTTGCTGACACTCTGCTTCATCCGACGATGGCGAATAGGGTATCATTCGGTTTTCGTCCCCCCCTGCGCGCCTGATGAAGAAGGTATGTTGATGCGTCTGGAAGTTTTTTGTAAAGACCGTATGGGCCTGACCCGTGAACTGTTGGATCTGCTGGTGCTGCGCAACATCGATCTGCGCGGTATCGAAATTGCCGCCGCTGGACGCATTTATCTCCATGTGGATTCGCTGCGCGTCGAGGATTTTCAGGCGCTGATGGCGGACATCCGGCGGACGGAAGGCGTCAGCGATGTCCGTACGGTGGCGTTCTTGCCGTCTGAACGCGAGCACCGGGCGTTGAAAGCGCTGCTGGAATCTATGCCCGAAGCTGTGTTTTCCGTTGATCTGAAAGGGCACGTCGAAATGATGAACGCGGCGGCGCTGACCCTGTTTGGACAGACGGCGGAAAAAGTGTCTCAGTTAAACATCAGTCAGCTGGTCGGTCGCTATGCCTTTAACCGCTGGCTGGAGCAGGGCGCCAAACCGGAGACGGAGCGAGTGGTGGTCTGCGGCCGGGACTTCCTGCTGGAGGTCACGCCGGTCTATCTGGATGACGACAGCGGGGAAAAGGTCGCATCGGGGGCGCTGGTGATGCTCAAATCCACGGCGAGAATGGGGCAGCAGTTACAAAACCTGTCTGCGAACGACGACCGCGTTTTCGACACGATCGTCGCCGTCAGTCCGACGATGCGTCAGGTGATGGAGCGGGCGCGTAAGCTGGCGCCGCTGGATGCGCCGCTGCTGATCGTCGGCGAAACCGGCACCGGCAAGGACATGCTGGCGCGCGCCTGTCATTTACGCAGCCATCGCTCCGGGCAGCCGTTTTTGGCCCTGAACTGCGCTGCGCTGCCAGACGACGTGATGGAAAGCGAGCTTTACGGCCATGCGCCGGGCGCTTATCCGAACGCGCTGGAAGGTAAAAAAGGCTTTTTTGAGCAGGCGAACGGCGGGTCGGTGCTGCTGGATGAAGTCGGCGAAATGTCGCCGCAAATGCAAACCAAGCTGCTGCGTTTCCTCAACGACGGAACGTTTCGCCGTGTGGGCGAGGAGCACGAGCTGCACGTCGACGTGCGGGTCATCTGCGCTACGCAGAAGAACCTGATGGAGCTGGTGCAGCGCGGCCAGTTCCGGGAAGATCTTTATTATCGTCTGAACGTGTTGACGCTGGAACTGCCGCCGTTGCGGGCGTGTCCGGAAGACGTGATGCCGCTGGTCGAGCTGTTTGTCGCGCGTTTTGCGGATGAACAGGGCATGCGTCATCCGCGCATTGCGCCCGAAGTTCGGCAACTCCTGCCTCAGTACGGCTGGCCGGGCAACGTGCGGCAGCTGAAAAATATCATCTATCGAGCGTTAACCCAGCTGGAAGGAGACGAGCTGACCTTGCAGGACATCGACTTGCCCGCCTTTTCTTCTGCGCTGGCGCACAGCGAAACGCTGTTGGAAGGCTCACTGGATGACATCACCAAACGGTTCGAGCGCTCCGTTCTGACTCGCCTCTACCAGAGCTATCCCAGCACGCGTAAGCTGGCGAAGCGGCTCGGCGTTTCCCACACCGCCATCGCCAACAAGCTGCGCGAGTATGGGTTGAGTGCGCGCAAAGCGCCGAGCGACGAAGAGTCCTCATCTTAAACCTTCAGCTTCGGCGTCGGGCCGTTGTCGTCATCCTCTGACGGCTCGCCGCTGTTCTATGCGTGCATCACGCAACCTCAGCCATAGAAGTCAGCACCGCGCCCGGTTGTAGCCGCGCGGTCGCCTTGATTTTCATACACGTTGATTGCGTGAGGTGACGCGACGAGCTGGTCGCGTCGTTTTCTTGCGATTTAACGCGCAGGGATCAGGGAATAAACGGCGGCGTCGGTCGGTTGGCCGTGGATGACCAGACGGTTGTAGGCGATACCTTCGAAACGCGCACCCGATTTTTCCGCTATGCGGCGGCTCGGCAGGTTGTGTTCAGCTGCGATGATCTCCAGTCGGGTCAGTCCCAGCTGTTCGAAACCGAAGGCGGTAATGACTTTCACGGCTTCCAGTGCGACTTGCTGCCCCTGCTCGGACTGGCGCACCCAATAGCCGATATTTCCCATCTGATAGCCGGACTGAATGCTGTTGATGCCGACGGAGCCTATCAGACGGCCCGATGTTTGTTCGAAGATGCCGAGATCGTATGCCATGCCTTCATGAATTCGCAGCACGCTTTGAGCAACCCAGTGTGAGATCTCGGGAACGTTGTATTCATCCGTACACCACGATAGCCAGCGTCCGACGGTCTCTCTGGACTCTTGAACCGCTTCTGCGATCTGCGGAATATCATCCGCGGTGAATGGGCGAATAAAAAATCGTGGCGTGATTAACGGAAACATCGTGCATCCTCCTGCTTGTCAAAAAGGGCAACTGGTAGGCTCAGACGGGAAAATCCAGCTGGGCCAGCTTTTCCAGCGTCTGTTTATCCTGCTCTTCCGCAGGCATATAGACCAGCATCCGATCGCCGTTATGGCTGGCCGTCCACCAGTTAATCTGCCGCAGAGAAATGACGCCCAGCTGCGGGTGCTGGAAACGCTTCACCTTATTGATCACACCCTGGATCTCGTAGCGTTGATGCCACAATTGCCGGAACTGCTCTGATTCGTTCAGGCAGCGTTGCAACAGCGTTTCCCAAAGCGGTTCGCCGCTATGCTCTACCAGCCGCGCTCGGAACATGGCCACCATGTTGGGCAGAAATTCCTGCAGGTCCGCCAGTCCTTTCTGCCAGTCCGGGTGGGTAAAGGCCAAATAGATACAGTTGCGATCTTCGTGCGGAATATGATTCAAATCGATGTTAAGCAGCCGACACCAGGACTGATTGAAACCCAGAATGCTGAAGCGGGCGTTAACGATAACGGCGGGATAGGGATTGAGCTGGTCCAGAATCATCTGGCTGTCTTCGTTGATCTTCTCGCAGCTGGCGCGCACCGTCGGCGAAAAAGGCAGTTCCGCCAGCATAAACAGATGCCGGGTCTCCACCTCGTTGAACTGCAGCGCCTTGGCGATCGCCAGCAGCGTTTTGGCCGACGTTTTGATAGGGCGTCCCTGTTCCAGCCAGGTGTACCAGGTAATCCCGACATCGGCCAGCAGGGCGACGTCTTCGCGACGCAGTCCCGGCGTACGGCGCTTGCGCGGGGTCGACAGCCCCAGTCGCTCCGGGTCCAGACTCTCCCTGCGCGTGCGCAGGAATTTCCCCAGCGTGAGCCTGCGGTTTTGTTCGGTATTGTCGAGAGGAGGGGCCGTCGTAAGTTCTGACATATCAAGGACTCCGAGCCAGACAGGTGGAATTTATACCAGGATAATCAAGAACTGGTACCCGTTTGAATTAACCCCGATGCTAGCGCTCGTGGATTATGAATACAATGGGCGCACACAATGAAACAAGGTTCACTGACACACGGGTTGAGTCGTATTGGTCTGGTGGTATTACTGACCGGACAACTCCTGCCTATGATTGATTTTTCCATCGTTAACGTCGCGCTGGAATCCATTACCCATTCGCTCTCCGCGAGTCCCGCTGAACTCGAATTGATCGTCTCGATTTACGGTGTGGCCTTTGCCGTCGCGTTGGCGATGGGGGGCCGACTGGGCGATAACCTGGGGCGGCGGCGGATTTTTATGGCGGGTGTCGCCGTGTTCGGCGTGGCCTCGCTGCTGTGCGGCATCGCTCAGTCGGTATGGCTACTGCTGTTTGCGCGGGCATGGCAGGGAATTGGCGCGGCGCTGGCTATCCCACAAATTCTGGCGACGATCCACGTCAGCCTAAGTGGACGTCGGCATGCCCGGACGCTCGGCATCTACAGCGCCATCGGCGGACTGGCCTTTATTATCGGGCAGGTTCTGGGCGGAGCGTTGCTGAAGCTGGATATCGGCGGATACGGCTGGCGTAGCGCCTTTCTGGTAAATTTACCGTTCTGCCTGCTTATTCTGATTTGCGCGCCGTTTTGGGTACCGGATACCCGCAGCGAAAAGCGTAAGGCGATTGATTTGCCGGGTACGGCATTGCTGGCGCTGGCCTTGTCATGTCTGCTGTTTCCTCTGGCGTTGGGGCCTCTGTGGCACTGGCCGTTAAGCTGCGTCGTCGCGTTGTTGGCCAGTTTTGGGCTGTTTCCGCTGCTGTGGCGGGTAGAACGACGACAGGAAAAACGGCAGCAGGAGCCTTTGCTGACGCCCGCGCTGTTCCGACTGCCGAGCGTTCGTTTCGGTTGCGCCATTGCGCTGCTGTTCTTCTCCAGCTGGAGCGGCTTTATGTTCATCGTCGCCTATGTCCTGCAGTCCGGCGCGGGATTTTTGCCGCTGGAGTCAGGCAACAGCTTTATCGGATTGGGGGTGGCTTATTTCATCTCCTCGTTGCTGAGCGGTCGGGTCACGGAGCGCGTGGGCAACATTCCTACCCTGATTATCGGCTGTGCTATCCAGATGAGCGGTCTGCTGCTGCTGATGGCGACGCTGGCATGGGTCTGGCCCGCGCCGACGCTGTGGACGCTGTTGCCTTCGACCTGTCTGGTCGGGTTCGGTCAGGCGTTCATCGTCAGCAGCTTTTATCGCATCTTTTTGTCGGATGTGCCGGTTTCTCATGCCGGTTCGGGCGGCGCGTTGCTGTCCACTTTGCAGCAAACGGCGATGGGCATGGGCCCAATCGTATTAGGTTCCGTGCTGGTTCATCTTCTGCATTCCACGGAGGGGCGTTATGACATTGCGCTGATCGCCTCGTTGGGCGTGGAGTGGAGCCTAATGTTGCTGTTGGTGGTAGGCGCATGCTGGATGCATCGTCGCAACGTGCGGTCTAAAGCGTATCAGGGGAAGGGGGCGGTTCAGATCGTGAGTGACTGAGGAAGAACAACATCCCGGCACCGATGGCCGGGATGTTGTGGCAGGGAGTTCCGCTTATTTCAGGGAAGCCAGCGCCTTATCGTAGTTCGGTTCGGTCGTGATTTCGTCGACCAGCTCGCTGTGCAGCACAACGTCATTTTCATCCAACACGACGACGGCGCGCGCCGTCAGTCCTTTCAGACCGCCATCAGCGATAGCCACGCCGTAGTTCTCTTTGAACTCAGCGCCGCGCAGCGTGGACAGCACTTCCACGTTGTTCAGCCCTTCAGCGCCGCAGAAGCGCGCCTGAGCGAAAGGCAGATCGGCGGAGACGCACAGTACGACGGTATTGTTCAGCTCGGAAGCCAGCTGGTTGAATTTACGCACGGAGGTCGCGCAAACGCCGGTATCGATGCTCGGAAAAATGTTCAGGATTTTACGTTTGCCCGCGTAGTGGCTCAGCGGAATATCAGAAAGGTCTTTTGCCACCAGTGAGAAAGCCTTGGCCTTGCTGCCTACAGCGGGGAATTCGCCGGAAACCGGTAGCGGCTGACCTTGGAAGTGTACATTCTTTGACATCATTGCGTCCTTTATTACAGGTGGTTAACAAGGCGTTCAGTGTAGGGCAACATTATCAACATTGGTATAAAAAAGTAAGTCTACTTAATTCGACATAAGTCTCGGTTTAGTCACGCTTTAGCATTTTCACCGGCGCAATAACGGACTGGCATCACGACATTCTCTTTCTCACGCACTCCACGCACGATGCGGGCTGGCGCTGCATCGACGAATGTCTGTTTTTGGCGTCATTCCGATAGGCAAAATTTGATTTCAGGCTATGATAATGCATCGCCCGGAAGGGGTATTTATGTTGCTTTTTCAGAGGCCTCCGTAGAGAAAATACCGTCATAGAAGAAAGATTAACCTCAGTGCTCAATGACGGAGGTTTTCAGGATCGTTGGGGCCGGTAGTTTTTTGCGGCCCGCGCAGCAGCTATTTTAAGGACCGAACACATGATGCCATTTCGCTATTCCGCCCTTTGCGTCGGACTGCTGGCTGCGCTGACAGGCGCTGTCAATGCAGCGCAAGTTCCCGCCGGAACCGTGCTGGACGCCAAACAGGACGTTGTCCGCCATATCAAAGATGAACCCGCCTCACTGGATCCGATCAAAGCTGTCGGCCTGCCGGAAATTCCGGTGATCCGCGATCTGTTTGAAGGTCTGGTGAATCAGGATGAACACGGCAATCCGGTCCCCGGCGTGGCAGAACGCTGGCAGACCAGCGACAACCGCACGTTCACGTTTATCCTGCGCGAGGACGCACGTTGGTCGAACGGCGACCCGGTCACCGCAAAAGACTTCGTCTACAGCTGGCGTCGTCTGGTGACGCCTGCCAACACCTCATCCTTCAGCTGGTTCGCCAGTCTGGCTGGGATCGTCAACGCAGACGCCATTCTGGCGGGTAAATTGCCGCCGGACCAACTGGGCGTCGTCGCAATGGACGACCACACGCTGAAGGTGATGCTGAGTCGACCCGTGCCGTACTTCGTCAACCTGATGGCGAACTTCAGCCTGTTTCCGGTACATCAGGCCACGGTCGAAAAGTACGGTGCTGACTGGACTCGTCCCGGCCATCTGGTGGGCAACGGCGCCTTCAAGCTGGATGAGCGCGTGGTCAATGAAAAGCTGGTGCTGACGCCGAATGCGCACTATTGGGATCATGCTCACACGGTCCTGCGTAAAGTCACCTATCTGCCGATTAGCCAGGAGTCGAATGCGACCAAACGCTATCTGGCTGGCGATATCGATATCACCGAATCGTTTCCTAAAAATCAGTATCAGAAACTATTGAAGACGCTGCCGGGCGAGGTGTATACGCCCGCTCAGCTGGGCACCTATTACTACGCATTCAATACGCAAAGAGCGCCGACCAGCGATCAGCGGGTGCGCAAGGCGCTGTCGTATGCGATCGACCGGCAGGTGATTGCACAGAAGGTCCTGGGGACGGGCGAAAAACCGGCCTACCGCCTGACACCGGACGTGACCAGCGGATTCACGCCGGAGCAAAGCGAGCTGGAGCAGTATTCGCAGG
>NZ_CAMKXG010000177.1 GCF_946477055.1 Lonsdalea britannica
GGCGTTGACCGGTATCGGCCTGCTCGATCCGCACTTCGGCTGGGGAGAGCTGCCGGAGGAGGGCGTGGTGCTGGTCACGGGGCCTCAGGAGTACGTCAATCTGGTCAGCAGTTTCGCCCGTAAGCGCGAAAGTCGGGAGGAGCGCCACAAGGTGATGAATTTTCCCCTGCGCTTCGCCGCCGTGTCTGACCGCACCATCCATTATCGCGACCAGACGCTGGTGATCCCGGGCGTCGCCACCATCCTGAACGAGTTGATGGATGGCCATCGTGACCCGCCCGCTGGCGCCACGGCTGCCACCAACGCCGCCGCGGGCGGCGGATCGGGGGGCGGTGATGCCAACAAAGCGCTGGAGGGCGAGGCCCGCAACATGCTGACGCGCTGGGCCACGCGCACGCCTCCCCGCAGTCGTGACGGTAAATCGACGCTGGAGGGTAAGGTGTCTGCCGACGTGCGTAATAACGCGTTGCTGGTCAGGGATGACGAGAAACGGCGCGCAGAGTATCAACAGCTCATCGACAGCATCGATGTGCCACAAAATCTGGTCAATATCGATGCGGTGATCCTTGACGTCGACCGCACGGCGCTATCGCGGCTGGAAGCCAACTGGCAGGGAAAACTGGGATCGGTCACCGGCGGCGCCAGCCTAATGTCCGGCTCCAGCACGCTGTTCGTCAGCGATTTCAAACGGTTCTTCGCCGATATTCAGGCTCTGGAGGGGGAAGGCACGGCTTCTATCGTGGGAAACCCGTCGGTGTTGACGCTCGAAAATCAGCCAGCGGTTGTGGACTTCAGCCGTACCGCATTCATTACCGCGACTGGCGAAAGGGTGGCCGATATCCAACCGGTCACGGCGGGCACCAGCCTGCAGGTAACGCCGCGGGTCATCGGTAAAGGCGATCAGAGCAGTATCCAACTGGTGATCGATATCGAGGACGGTCAGTTGGAGACTAACGCGGAAGGCAATGCTGCGGGTGTGAAGCGCGGGACGGTCAGCACACAGGCGCTAATTGGCGAAAATCGCGCGCTGGTGCTGGGCGGTTTTCACGTCGAGGAGAGCGGCGACCGGGACCGGCGCATCCCGCTGTTGGGCGATATCCCGTGGATCGGCAAGCTGTTCACCTCCCGGAGACATGAGGTGTCCCGACGCGAGCGGCTGTTCATCCTCACGCCGCATCTCATCGGCGATCAAAACGATCCGACCCGCTACGTTTCCCAGGATAACCGCCGCCAGCTACAGGAAGCGATGGGCCGTGTCACGCAGCGCAACAGCAAAACCGATCTCTACGGCATGGTGGAGAACGCACTGCGCGATCTAGCCAGCGGTCAAACGCCCGCCGGATTTCATGCCGATAGCGTCGGCAGCCGCCTCAACGAGATCTGCCAAAGCGCGCGCGGTCTGGTCTACGAAAGCGGCCGCCACCAGTGGTACAGCAATGAGGCGGTCACGCTGGCGGTGGGCGTGGTGAAAAATTACGGACGCCAGCCACTGCGTTTTGACGAGGCGACCTGCGGCGGTCGCCGTACGCTGGCGGTTGCCGCCTGGCCAAGAACCACGCTGGCGCCGGGACAGTCGACGGAAATCTATCTGGCGCTGCTGCCCGCCCGTTCAACCGCGCCGACGCGTCCTTCTCTGATCCAACCCTAATGCTTTAAGGAGAAAAGCATGTATTCCAAGCTGTTCTTGTTCTGTTTTGCGCTGTTGCTGAGCGCCTGTGTGGCTAAAACGCCGCCGGCGCGGTGTGCGGACGTGTCCTGCCGTCCGCAGCCCGAAAACCATCAACTGGTGATTTGGTGGCAGCCAGACCTGCGAACCGGTATTGCCGATTCTACCCAGGTCGCCCTGCCATGACGGACAGCACGTTAACCGACGTTGAGAGCGGCGCGGCGTTTATTGCCGCGATGAACCGTCAGCAGCCGACCCGCTGGCAGCCGCAGTCCGGAATAGAACTGCGGTTTCAATACGGTGAGAGCGGGGGCTGGGCGCTGGAGCTTTCGATCCAGCCGGGCAGGCAATACCCCGGGCAGTTGCGGCAGATTCTGGGACGCCGCTATGACCGGGACGACGAAACCGAAGGCGCACACATTTTCCTGCGGGAAACGAATGTGCTGACGATTGGGTGGTTGCTCTGGCAACCGGCGGTGGAATATCCGCAGGTGGTGCGTGCGCTGTTTCAACTGGCGGGTGTGGAGTGGGAGGAAGTGAATAGATCGGATTGATCGCGATGAAATCATCACGGTAAGGAACTGTTCAAGGACTGAAGTCACTCATTTAGCAGTACCGGACAGGCGTTCGCCGTAGGTACTGGCGTTATGACGCGACGTTGCGTACGTCATAGCAGGACATCGCCACGACTCATCAAATGGATAAGGAAATAGCATGATTCAAATCTCAATCAAGACCACTCCCGGCGCGGATTTCGGATCTCAAGCCTCGGGTGTTGAAGGCTATCAGTCTCTGTCCGGCGGAACGGGAACGCAGGGCAGCAGCAGTGCCAGCGCCGATCAGCTGAGTAGCATTATTGATAAACTGACCGATCTGCTGACATCCCTGATGTTTGCCAACCAAGGCCAGTCAGACGCGACGCAGAGCGGTTCACAGAACAGCGGCACAGGCACGAAAGGTGTGCAGTCACCCGTCGATACTCAGGATTCGGATGCTATCGATAAGCTGTTTTCCAAGGCGCTGGAGAATCTGCTCGGTAGCGATACGGTCAACTCCCTCAGCCAGTCCGGCAGCAATAGCGGATCGCTGCTGAGCGACAGTCAGGCGACCGAAGGCAACCGAGATGCCTATAGCCAAGGGGTGAAAGATGCGTTGACGCTGCTGCTGGGGAATAACGCAGGCAGCAGCACGAGTACGCCGTCATCGCTCTCTCTGGGGGGAAACGGTCTTCAGGGGCTGAGCAGTACGTCGGACTTCAACCAGCTGGGGAACGCCGTCGGTTCTGGCGTGGGCAAAAGCGCCGGTTTACAGGCGCTGAATAATATCGATACCCATCGGGATGGCGTAGATCGCAACTTCGTTAACAAAGAGGATCGCGGCACGGCCAAGGTCATCGGGCAACTGATGGATCAATATCCTGAAATTTTTGGCAAGCCGGAGTACCAGAAGGATAACGCGTCGTCGCCGGTACAAGACGACAAAAGCTGGGCGCAGGCGTTGAGCAAGCCGGACGACGATGGGATGACCAGTGAAAGTATGGATAAATTTAAACAGGCCGTTGGCATGGTGAAAAGCGCGCTGGGAGGCGATAGCGGCAACAGCAATCTGAACCTGCGCGGCGCGGGCGGTTCCCTGTTGGGTATCGACGCGGCGGTCGCCGGAGAGAAGATCTCTAATCTCTCACTGGCGAAGCTGGCCGCCTAACCGCGCTTGGGTACGCGTCAGCACCGGACATGCATGTGTCCCGATATCACGTCGTTGTGTTGTGGTCGAGACGAGAGATAAAAGCACGGCGATGCAGGTGCTGAGGGCAACGGCATGCCGCGGCGCAGTCCTTCAGGCAAGGCTGTCATTCACCCCGGCGCTGCCGGGGTTTTTCATGCGGCACTCGTTGGGTGTCTCATTCATTGATGCGCCATCGATATCCCACGCGAGTTAGGCTGGAGACAGGATTTATTCCTGAGGAGCTTCGTTTTTTGGCAAGAGCATTGAGGTGATTCGCCAGAGAGCGAGGGGCCGCGGCTGAGGCTCGCCTATCTCTATTCACCGTGTTTTCGCCCTAATCGCGATGAGGCGCGTGGTTGTTAGATTTCAAATCCCGGCGCGACTTCCTTGATTGGTTTTTTACAGGCTTCTAACTGAGAAGCCTGCGGATTTTTTGCTGAACAGTCGGGTTTAAATGGATTAAGGGTGTCGCGATTAAAATAGATCAGCAACAGCAAGATAATGAGGGCGATTCGACGGAGTCGTTTATATTTTTTCATCAGTTATTCGTTGATTTGTTTACGCGGCATTAACATTTTACAAAAGCCTCAGAGTATTGTCTCCTCGCTTGACGGAGTTTCTTCTTTTCCTGACCCCTTTTCCTCACGGGACCGGAGGTAAAACACGGTCCGTACCTCGTTTTTCACCATGCCAAAAACTGTGCAAGGTCAAAAAAGCGTCGGTTTTTTTTGGATTTGCGAGGGAGGTGCGTAATCTACATGAAGCCGGAAAACATGGCATAAGGTAAAATTGCGTTGATAAGTCGACTTTTTCCGAACAAAGTAAAAAATAAGTTATATAAAAAATGTGCTTATGATTAAATTGCATTTATATGGCGGGGATTTATGCCGTTGTAGTTGATGTACTAGTCTGTCATTGCAATAAACGTCCAAACATAAGATGTCGTGCGCACTATTCAATTTAGAATGGGATAAATTATGAAATTGCAACAGCTTCGTTATATTGTTGAAGTTGTTAATCACAACCTGAACGTATCCTCTACAGCGGAAGGCCTTTACACCTCCCAGCCGGGTATCAGTAAACAGGTCCGGATGCTGGAAGATGAGTTGGGGATTCAGATTTTTGCACGCAGCGGTAAGCATTTAACACAGGTGACACCTGCCGGGCAGGAGATTATTCGTATCGCCCGCGAAGTGCTGTCCAAGGTCGAAGCCATCAAAGCGGTCGCCGGTGAGCATACCTATCCGGATAAGGGCTCGCTGTACATCGCCACAACGCATACGCAGGCGCGTTACGCGTTGCCAGAGGTGATCAAAGGCTTTATCGATCGCTATCCGCGCGTGTCTTTACATATGCATCAAGGCTCGCCCACGCAAATCGCGGAAGCGGTGGCCAAGGGCTCGGCTGACTTCGCCATCGCCACCGAGGCGCTGCATTTGTATGAAGATCTGATCATGTTGCCTTGCTATCACTGGAACCGCGCCGTGGTGGTCAAACCCGATCATCCGCTGGCGTCGAAAAGCAATATCACCATTGAAGAGCTGGCGGCTTATCCGATTGTGACGTACACCTTCGGGTTTACGGGACGTTCAGAGCTGGACACGGCGTTTAACCGCGCGGGCCTGACACCGCGGATCGTTTTCACCGCCACCGATGCCGACGTCATCAAAACCTATGTACGGTTGGGATTAGGGGTGGGTGTTATCGCAAATATGGCGGTTGATCCGCAGGCGGACCCCGATCTGGTCAAGCTCAATGCCGACGACATCTTCAGCTACAGCACCACGAAAATCGGCTTTCGACGCAGTACATTCCTGCGCAGCTACATGTACGACTTCATTCAGCGCTTTGCCCCTCATTTGACGCGTGATGTGGTTGATACCGCTATCGCGCTGCGGTCAAATGAGGAAATCGAAGCGATGTTTAAAGACGTCGTGCTGCCCGTCAAATAACGGCGCGCTATTCGTGACGGCCAAAGCATTTTAAGCTTTGGCCGTCACGATAATCCTTCAGACGTCGACCTTGTCTTTAAACTCGCAGAGATCTTCGATCAGGCACGAACCGCAGCGCGGCTTGCGGGCGATACAGGTATAACGTCCGTGCAGTATCAGCCAGTGGTGGCAGTCCACCTTAAATTCCGCTGGCACCACTTTCAGCAGTTTCTCCTCTACTTGCTCCACCGTTTTTCCGGGCGCAAAACCGGTACGGTTGCTCACGCGAAAAATATGCGTGTCGACGGCGATAGTCGGCCAGCCAAATGCCGTATTCAGCACGACATTAGCCGTCTTTCTGCCGACGCCGGGGAGCGCTTCCAACGCGGCCCGATTTTCAGGCACCTGTCCCTGATGATGTTCAATCAGCATCCGGCAGGTTTTGATCACGTTCTCCGCCTTGCTGTTAAACAATCCAATCGTCTTGATATAACTTTTCACGCCATCCACACCCAGCGCCAGCATGGCTTCCGGCGTATTGGCGACCGGATAAAGCTTGGCGGTCGCTTTATTGACGCTGACATCGGTTGCCTGCGCTGAGAGCAGCACGGCGATCAACAGCTCAAAGGGGGAGGTGTAGTGAAGCTCCGTCCTCGGTTCCGGATTGTTGTCCCGTAATCGCGTCAGTATGGCCAGTCGTTTTTCTTTATTCATGATGATGCAGTCGAGCCTTATTCAGAGACCGAAATGGCGTATGTACTGGGGATCGCCCAGAAAAACCTCGTTGATCCGCCGTGAGGGGCGTCGTATCCACGACGATATCTCTGACGGCGAGCCTGTCGTTCAGCGCCAGTATTATAACGTTCACCTGGAATGCGACGATATCCGTGGTTGCGTTAGGCGATCTATCACTGGAACGGCCAGATTCGCCAATAGTACGGCAAAGGCTATCCCTTCCGGATATCCCCCATAGGTTCGGATAGCCCAAACCAATGCACCGGTCAGCGCGCCGAACAAGAGACGTCCTTTTCCCGTCGTTGGCGAAGTCACGGGGTCGGTGACGATGAAAAAAGCGGCCAGCAGCGTAAATCCAGAGAAGAGATGCTGCGGCAGCGGGGCACAGACGTCCGGTTGAAGCTGTCGGCCAACCAGTGCGCAGATCGACAGCGCCAGCAAAAAACTGACGGGAATCTGCCAGCGAATAATACCTCGGGCCAGCAATATCAGGCCGCCAACCATAAAGGCCAGATTGATCCCAACGCCCTGCATGGACGCGGAAAAAACGTTGAAGGCGGTGGGGGCAAACTGCGCAGCGAGGGGCGTTCCCGCCGCGAATACGTCAGCCTGGGTATTGAACGCGACAGAATGTGACAGGGTGAATACTGATGGGGTCAACGCGTGAAGACCGGTAAATATGGTCTGTAGCGCGCTGATGATATCGTGCGGCTCACTCGGCGCCAGACCGTGAATCATTGTGGCGGGAAACGCCAGCATGAGTAGGCCATAGCCCATCATGGCCGGGTTTAGGCGATTATGGCCCAAACCGCCGGAGAGCTGTTTTACGCTGACGGCAACCGCCGTGGCAAAGACGACCCACCACCAGGGCGCCAGCGGTGGCAGGATGATGCCGATCAATACCGCGGTTAAAAGCCCCGAATTGTCTTTAGGCGTTGCCGAGACTGGACGCCTTTTAAGTGACAATGTCACGGGTTCAATCACCCGCGCAGTCACTAGCGCCAGCAGTATTTGCAGGAGGTTGCCGTAGCCAAAAAAATAACTCTGTACGGCAATACCCGGAATGCAGGCCAATATCACCCATCGCATGATGCCGGACGTCGTCTGCCGTTGATGCAATAACGGCGCGCTCGCAATTCTGAAAACCATTTATTCCTCGTGAGACTGTGGTTCTATTTGAGATCCCTGTAACGCCTGTGCCGCTTTGCGTGCTTTGACGCGTGCGATAGCGGCAGCCACGGCGGCTTTGCGCGGATCGTGCTCTGACTCGGTATTTTCCGTCGATGGCGTATCGACATTTACCGCTTTGGCCGTTGAGGCATCAG
>NZ_CAMKXG010000178.1 GCF_946477055.1 Lonsdalea britannica
CCACCTGTCGGACGCTGCTGTCCGGCCACTGCGTGGTATCGACGTTGAACGCGATGCCGTCCAGCAGAGGGCCTCCCGCCAGCGGTTCCACCATCACTTTGAGATGACGTTCCCCGACCAGACGCTGTTGCAGCAGGCGAAAATGACCGTCGAACGTCGGCTCAGGGAACGTCTGCCCCCAGGGACCGGCGTCCCGCAGCAGCTGCGCGGTGCTCAGCGTCAGTTCCGGGGCAGCCAGTTCACCGTCGGACCAAATGACGCCCTGTAGTTGCGAAGCATCCAACCACTCGCCGACCAGTTCGCCGAAGCGCTCGCGAAACTCTTCAAAACGCGCTTCTTCCAGCGACAGCCCGGCGGCCATCGCATGTCCGCCGAACTTCATCATCAGGCCGGGACACGTGGTGTCCAATCGCTCCAGCGCATCGCGCAGGTGCAGACCCGCCACCGACCGTCCAGAGCCTTTGAGAATGCCGTCGCCCGCGGGGGCGAACGCGATGACCGGTCGGTGGAAGCGCTCTTTGATACGAGACGCCAGAATGCCGACGACGCCCTGATGCCACTCCGGATGATACATCGCCAGACCGCAGGGCAGCGTCTCGCTGCTGCGTTCCAGCTGTTCGCACAGCTGCAGCGCCTCAACCTGCATCCCCTGCTCGATTTCACGCCGGGTCTGGTTGAGGGCGTCAAGATCGCTCGCCAGCATGCGCGCCTGAACGATGTCGTCACTCAGCAGCAGCGCTACGCCGACAGACATATCATCCAGCCGTCCGGCCGCATTCAAGCGCGGGCCGAGGGCAAAGCCCAAATCGCTGGCAACCAGCTGCGTCGCCTCGCGATTGGAAACTTCCAGCAGCGCGCGAATACCGGGACGGCATTTTCCCGCGCGGATACGGTTTAGCCCTTGGGCCACGAGGATGCGATTGTTGGCATCCAGCGGCACCACGTCCGCCACCGTGCCCAGCGCCACCAGATCCAGCAGCTCCGCCAGATTAGGCTCGGTCAGGCCGTGCTGTTCAAACCAGCCGCTATCGCGCAGCCGCGCTCGCAGCGCCATCATCAGGTAGAACGCCACGCCGACGCCCGCGAGAGACTTGGAGGGGAATCCACAATCCGCCAGATTAGGGTTGATGATGGCATCCGCCGCGGGCAACGTTTCGCCCGGCAGATGGTGGTCCGTCACCAGCACGTCGATCCCACGCTGATGCGCATCGTCTACGCCTGCGTGGGACGAAATACCGTTGTCGACCGTGACGATTAGCTGCGCGCCTTTGGCCGCCGCCTGCGCCACCACTTCGGGACTCAGGCCATAGCCGTCTTCAAAACGATTTGGCACCAGAAAGTCGATATGCTGGCCGCCCATGCGCCGCAGCGCCAGCACGGTCAGGGCCGTACTGGTCGCGCCGTCTGCGTCGAAGTCGCCAACGATCACGATGCGGCGTTTATCCGCCAGCGCGGCCTGCAAACAGTCCACCGCCTTGTCGATCCCCGAAAGCTGCCGGTAGTCCAGCAAGCCGCGCAGGCTGCGTTCAAGTTCCTGCGCAGCCTGAACGCCGCGTTGGGCGTAAAGCCGACGCAGCAGCGGCGGCAACGTATCGGGAAGATGATGGCTCTCCACCGCCGGACGGCGGCAGAGCTGGGTTACGAAAGTCACGGAGCGCTTAACCACCCGACTTCTGAGAGGCTTTGTGCGCCTGCAGCATACCGACCATCTCTTTCGGATCCTGATAACCCGGGATTACCGAGCCATCATCCAGCACGATGGCTGGCGTGCCCTGTACGCCGAACAATACGCCAAGCTGATAGTGCTCGGAGATGTCGGTTTTGCAGGTTGCAGGGGAAATGTCGTCGCCTTTCATCGCGGCATCAAAGGCTTTTTTGCGGTCGGCTACGCACCAGATGGATTGCATATCCTTTTCCGTCTGGGAGCCTGCGCCCTGACGCGGGAACGCCAGATAGCGGACGGTGATGCCCAGCGCATTGTAGTCGTTCATCTGCTCATGCAGTTTGCGGCAGTAACCACAGGTGATATCGGTAAACACGGTGATCACATGCTTTTCCTGCGCGGCCTTGTAAACAATCATCTGATCTTTGAGCGCTTCCAGCCGACCCATCAGAATGTGGTTGGTGACGTTGACCGGATTTTTTCCGCTCACGTCATACAACGGTCCTTGCAACAGGTGTTTGCCGTCATCGGTGATGTACAGCACGCCGTTCTCGGTCAGCAAGGTTTTCATTCCCGGGATGGGCGCCGCCTGGATTTCCGCATTTTGCATGCCCAGACGCGTCAGTGACTGTTTAATCGCGGCATCGTCCGCGCTGGCGCTCATGGCGGCGACGAGCAGAGAAAGCAGTAATGCACTCTTTTTCATAAATTGATCCTGTTCTTGGATGAGGCGTGATAGACAGCCGACATGGCTGATGCGCCCCACCCCATGATTCATCTGTCAATCACGCCCGGGGATGGTGCTGCTGATGCAGCTGCTTCAGGCGTGCCGTGGCGACGTGAGTATAGATCTGCGTCGTGGACAGGTCGCTGTGGCCCAGCAACATCTGTACTACGCGTAAATCCGCGCCATGGTTCAGTAAATGCGTGGCAAAAGCATGACGCAAAACATGCGGAGAAAGTTTAGCGCTGTCAATAGCAGCGATGACCGCATAGTGCTTGATGCGGTGCCAGAAGGTCTGGCGGGTCATCTGCTGCCCCCGACTACTGGGGAACATCACATCGATCGGCTTATCGTTGATAAGCCAGGGACGGCCATATTCCAGATACTGCTCCATCCAGTGCACCGCTTCTTCTCCCAGCGGCACCAGACGCTCTTTGTTGCCTTTGCCGATGACGCGAACCACGCCTTGACGCAGGCTGACGTCGCTGATGGTCAGTCCCACCAGTTCCGAGACGCGCAGGCCGGTCGCGTACAAGACTTCCAGCATCGCTTTGTCGCGCAGTTCAAGGGGCTTGTCGACACAGGGGGCATTGAGCAGCGCATCGACCTGCGCCTCCGTTAAGTCCTTCGGCAATCGCTGCGGCAGTTTGGGGGAAGAGAGCGACGCGCTAGGATCGTCCGAACGCTGCTTTTCGCGATAAAGATACTGAAAAAGTCGCCGGGTTGCGCTCAGCAGACGCGCAGAGCTGGTCGCCTTGTAACCGCCTTCCAGCCGTTCGGCCAGAAAAGCCTGCAGGTCAGCGGCTTCCGCCTGCAATAGGCCGCTCTCGTGGTGCGCCAGCCAGTCCGCCAAAGAGCGCAGATCTTGTCGGTAGGACGCCAGCGTGTTTTCAGCCAGATTCCGCTCCAGCCACAGCGCATCGAGAAACTGTTCGATCACGGTTTGATCCGGTGTCTGCATGGCGGGCTCCTCTGTTTCATGCTGCGACCATTATGCCTGACAGCACGTGAACGGGGTACAATTCGGTAATTGCTTTTATTTTTATCATATCCTGCGGCAAAAAATGCGGCTTGAGGGATTATATCTTACTAATCAGGCGAAAAGCGGGACACATCCTAGCGCAGCCCGCGTCAGACGCGGCCTGGTGGTTTGAAAATAAGCATTTTCTATGCATAAAATACGCGTCCGTGTTGTTAAAAAACTGAAAAAACTATGCAATCCTCCGTCGCATCCACTGTTGATGACAATCAGGTTCCAGACGCCCCCGTAAACTCCCGTAATAAGGTTGTGGTTGCTTCTCTGGTCGGTACTGCCATCGAATTCTTTGATTTCTATATCTATGCTACTGCCGCGGTACTGATTTTCCCGCACATCTTTTTCCCGCAGGGTGATAACACTGCGGCAACACTCCAGTCACTGGCGACGTTCGCGATTGCCTTTATCGCACGACCCATCGGTTCCGCCCTGTTTGGGCATTTCGGTGACCGAGTCGGACGAAAGGCCACGCTGGTGGCTTCGCTGCTGACGATGGGGATCTCCACCGTCGCGATCGGCCTGCTGCCGAGCTACGAAACGATCGGTATTCTGGCGCCAATGCTGCTGGCGCTGGCCCGCTTTGGTCAGGGTCTCGGTCTGGGCGGCGAATGGGGCGGTGCAGCGCTGCTCGCCACAGAGAACGCACCGGCGCACAAACGCGCGCTGTACGGCTCGTTCCCCCAGCTGGGCGCCCCCATTGGCTTCTTCTTTGCTAACGGCACCTTCCTGCTGTTGTCCTGGCTGCTGACGGATGAACAGTTTATGCACTGGGGCTGGCGCGTGCCGTTCATTTTTTCCGCGATTCTGGTGCTGATCGGGCTGTATGTCCGCGTTTCGCTGCACGAATCTCCGGTCTTCGCCAAAGCCGAACAGGCGGGTAAAAAAGTACGGATCCCGATGGGGACGCTGCTGAGCAAACATCTGAAAGCGACGATCCTCGGCACGTTCATCATGTTGGCGACCTATACGCTGTTTTACATCATGACCGTCTACTCGATGACCTACGGCACCTCGCCGATTCCGGCCGGGCTGGGTATTCCACGTAACAACTTCCTGTGGATGCTGATGATCGCGGTTATTGGCTTCGGTCTGATGATCCCGGTCGCCGGCTATCTGGCCGATATCTACGGCCGCCGCCGCACCATGATCGTCGTCACCTGCAGCATGCTGGTCTTCGCCTTCGTCTTCCCCTCCCTGTTGGGATCCGGCGAACAGTGGCTGGTGATGGCGTTTCTGGTGCTGGGTCTGAGCATGATGGGCTTCACCTTCGGTCCGATGGGCGCGCTGCTGCCGGAGCTCTTCCCAACGGAAGTTCGCTACACCGGCGCCTCATTCTCCTATAACGTGTCGTCGATTTTGGGTGCTTCAGTCGCGCCCTATATCGCCGCCTGGCTGACCAGCAACTATGGGCTGTTCTACGTCGGCGTCTATCTGGCGGCGATGGCGACATTGACGCTGATCGCGCTGCTGCTGATCAAAGAAACACGTCACCAATCCCTCGATTAAACACCGTGGGCGAAGACATTCGTCTTCGCCCCGATGCTTTTCCCACAGTCATTTGTACTTTACGGGCGTAGTATACTTCGCCAGACTAACGCATTGACTGTGCGCTGCCGCGCTGCGGCAGCGCCTTACATTCACTTTCCCAACACACTGACGACTTATGAAGATAGGACTTTTTTACGGCTCCAGCACCTGCTACACCGAAATGGCGGCAGAGAAAATCCGCGACATCCTGGGTGCGGATATGATCGAACTGAATAATGTCAAAGATGTCGATCCCCAACGTATGGAAGACTATGAAGCGCTGATCCTCGGCATTCCGACCTGGGACTTCGGCGAAATTCAGGAAGATTGGGAAGCCATCTGGCATCACCTGCCGACGCTGAAACTACAGGGAAAGATCGTCGCGCTGTACGGGATGGGCGATCAATTGGGATACAGCGAGTGGTTTTTGGATGCGCTGGGTATGCTGCACGAGCAGCTACAGCCGCTGGGCGTGAGATTCATCGGCTACTGGCCGACTGAGGAGTACGATTTCATCAGCACCAAACCGCTGACGCCCGACGGCAAGCACTTCGTCGGACTGGCGCTGGACGAAGTGAATCAGTATGACATGAGTGAAGACCGCATCCAGCAGTGGTGTGAACAGATCCTGCAGGAACTCAAAGCGCTACGCCAATCTGAACAGGCGTAACGTCCGCCGCCGGGCTACGGTGATTTCATCCATATCCCGGCGCGCTTTTACGACTATCAACGACGCTTCTGCGCCCACCATTTGGTGCGAGCGGCTGGCGTGAAGAAGCTCCAGGCGATGAAACGACTCTGCTTCTGTCCCTGCGCCATATCCACGGTTTTAACGCTCTCCGCGCCCACCTCATCCAACACGCGATACAGATCCGGCAAATTCTCTTTGCGTGAGACCAGCGACGTAAACCACAGGCATTGACGTGAGAAGACCTCACTTTCGCGGATCATCTGCGCGATAAACGCCTTCTCTCCACCTTCACACCACAGCTCATCTTCCTGCCCGCCGAAATTGAGCGGCGAACGCTTGTCCAGACCAAGGTTGTGCAGCTTCCTGCGCGAGCCCTGCTTCGCCTCGTTGGCCGAGGCATGAAATGGCGGGTTGCACAGCGTCGCATCAAACAGCTCATTTTTGTGAATGATGCCGTTGAGGATAGCCTTACTGTCTTTTTGACGACGCAAGCGGATTGCCCGGCTCAGACCGGGATTGGCGGCGATGGTCGCATTGGCCGCCTGCATGGCCTGTGGATTGATCTCGCTGCCGGTGAAGCGCCAGTCATACTCCCTCTGACCAATCAGCGGGTAAATGCAGTTGGCGCCGCAGCCGATATCCAGTACGGAGGCATCACGCGGCACCTGAGACTGATTATCCTCGGCCAGCAGATCGGCAAGGTGATGAACATAGTCCGCCCGTCCGGGGATGGGCGGACAGAGGAATCCCTCGGGTAAAAACCAGTGTTCGATCTGATAGAACTCGTGCAACAGCGCCTGATTCAACATTTTGACCGCGTCTGGATTGGCGAAATCAATCGACTCGTCGCCGTAGTCGTTCACATGAACGAACGGGATCAGCGCAGGATGCGTGAGTTTCAGGGCGGTAAAATCGTAGCGGCCGCGATGGCGGTTGCGCGGGTGCAGCACATTTTTCTGCGCGGCGCGTTTTTCTGCAGGCGTGGTCATCAGCTTCTCTCTTGTTGAACGACGCGTAAGATACCCGCTGCGGCAAATCGCGTAAATCGCTGCGGGCATTTTTCTCACGCATCGGCCCGATCGACAGCGCCGATGTTCTTCACCTGTCGGCGAAGGGCGAGAGATTCAATAGACACCGCAAGCGTGCGGAAGCGTTATCGCAACGGGGGCCGAGGGAGAGCCGTTCACTGGCGAACTGCAGCCCCGACGCGGCGGCGATCAGTCCATCGCGCGAGCGCTACATGACGCGTCATTACCCTGCGCAGCGGTCCTTCCGCAGCAAAAGCTGACGCAGGTGCCGCCACTCATCCCGCCCCATACTGTCCGAGGAGAGCCACAGACGCTGTTCCAAGGCCGCCCCGTCCGCCGCGCGCAGCGACAGCAGGATACCGCTCTTAAGCATCCACGGCCGTTTGACGATACACCACTCTCGCTGCTGCCAGCGCAGATGACGTTCACCGTGCAGCGAGATCGCGCCGTGGCGAGATTTGATGTTGCGCTGGCTTCGAATGAATCCGAACATCACCAGAGACACCAGCCCCAGCCATAGCGGCGCATAACCGCTCGGCCATGGGGCCAGCAGAATCAAGAGCACCATAATCCCGTGTACCAGCAGAGAAAACAGCTGCATACGCCAGGAAACTTTAAGATCACATTGCCACTGGGCCACGGTGTTTATTTCGCGTCTGAATAAGGGAAACCATACGTTTAAGTTCCTGATCTGATGG
>NZ_CAMKXG010000179.1 GCF_946477055.1 Lonsdalea britannica
AGATTCGCCTTAGTCTCGTGGGCTCGGAGATGTGTATAAGAGACAGGTAATGGATGCTGTTCTTGAAATGTTTATTTGATATATTATATATAACAAAATGGTTTCTATGAATTAATGATACATTCCAAATGAAATAAAAAAGGAAGATGTGTTGCAGGAAAACTGGCAACCCAGAAAAGGGAAGTGAAATACACTCCCCCTGTTGTTTTTATCCATTGTAGATATCAAATCCAAACATCATTTTGAGCGGTTCGATCTCCGCCTTCGTCTCCGGTATTCAACACACCGCGCGGTTCGATCAGCAGAAGTTTTACCTCTTTCTCTGCATAGGGTTTATGTTCAAGCCCGTGTTTAACCACAAACATTTCTCCGGCGTTGAGGGTCACTGCACCATCACGAAAATCGATCCGTAATGTGCCTTCCAACACGATGAATGTTTCGTCCGTCTCTTTGTGGGTGTGCCAGACGAACTCACCTTCGATTTTGACGACTTTAAATTGATAGTCGTTCATTTCGGCGATGACTTTCGGGGTCCACTGCTCATTAAATAACGACAGCTTGTGTGCAAGATTAATGGACTGATACATGTATTCTCTCCTGGTTGAATAGAGAGACATCCTAAGAGGGAAAGCGATTAGGGTCTTGAACGTTTGTGCAGCGAGTTAGATACGCTGTTTGTTGATTATTTTTAGCCACATTCCCGGTGAAATACCGAAGGCTTTAATAAAATGCCGCGTCATGTGGCTCTGATCGGAAAAGCCGGCAGTCACTGCAATATTCGCTAAGTTTTCACCCGTCAACATCAGCTTTCGGCAATATTCAAGACGCCGCAGGGTGACATATCGGTAAGGGCTGGTCCCATATAGCATGCGGAAGTCGCGGGACAAATTCCATCGGTCTCTTCCACTCACGATAGAAAGCGCATCCAGCGTGACCGTTTCCGTGAAGAGGTCATCGATGTACTCGCGGGCACGCTCTGCCGCTGGGTAATCATACGAACGCCGTATGATTTTTTGTCCCCCAACGGCAGACAGGGCGTGTGCTAGTTCATAGATAGCGTCATCTTCTTCCAGCGAATCAAAGGTATTATCCATTCCTCGAAGTAAGGATTCCGTCGCAGTAATAAGACGCGGGTCAGTTGACGTCCCCCCTTGAATAAAGGGAAGAGGCTGGCCTCCCAATATTTTTTGGATAGAGGAGGGCTCGATATAAATCATGCGGTAGTGAAACCCATCGGCTGTGCCAGCTTCTCCATCATGGATTTCATCCGGATGAAGCACCATCGTGTGGCCCGCCAGACTCTGTCTACGACTACCTCGATATTTGAAGCTTTGTATGCCCGAGAGCGTGCGACCGATGGCATAGGTGTCATGTCGGTGCGGGTCATATCCGTGACCGGTAAAAAACGCTTCCAGGCGTTCGAATTTGTCTGAAGGGGTGGCGAGTTTTACCCAATCATTTTTGACCGTCTTGCGAAACATGACTTTCCGCCTTTGTCGTCGTGATCCGTAAACTGGGACATGATAATTAAAAGCATATAGCGCGTTGGGCAATAGGAACACTATTTTGTTCAAGACGGAGGGCGCAGTGGCGTCCTGGGAAGTCATTGATGTGTGACTTCACCGAAATGCTTTGTTTCTTACTTACGCGCGGCAGTGACGTAAAGCGTGCGAGGATTTCGGATGGTCGCAGAAACCTCGAGTTTCATGTGCAGGGAGATGGATAGGGCATGATGAGCGTCCGGAAGTTCCATGATAAGCAATAGCCGTGATGATATTTTGTCGAGTAGAAATGACGGCATGGCATAAAAGAATAGTGTGCGCATACAGGCAATATCAAATGTCGCCAATATGATTATGGTTTAATAAATCATTATATAAACCCAAGCCTTATTATTGAAATATCGCGAGGCTGTTTTTTCATTGTTTTGTAATTAGCAGGCTAATCGTCTTGCGTTGACTATTTTTTAATTGGTCGATTAAGCGTTTTTTTTATTTCTTATGAGGCTTGCCGAAAATAGTCGTTATCTGTTTTTCCTTAAGCGTTAATTTCATTTTTTTCGCAGGACATATCGATGGTGATATCGATTATTGGTCAAAAGTACACACGGTCGTTATTACTTAGTTTTGCAATTAGTTTTTTAACCAAAGTTAGGCAAGGGTGATATAGATGTTAAATCGATTCCATCGATCAAAATACAACAGCATGATAGATTTTGACTATTGTTGTTAATATTTTGATCGCTATCACCTATTTTGAGATGGTTTTATATGGTATTAATTTTGACAGGATACATTAAGCCATCTAGGCGCTGGTTGCCTGATTCTCTCGATGGCATTAAGCATCTCAGGTGCAATATTCGTAACTTATTTTGTGTCGACAAGGACGCCTTATGAGTCATTTTTATAATAATTTCATGTCATTATCTTCGGGGGGTAAACATTTGGAACCTTCACGCCACCGCCGTTTTTTTTCGAACCAGAGCTCGGGTTTACCGGGGATAGCGCTTATCTCTAGGCATGAAAAGACCTCGCCGTTCTGGTAACGAAGACGCACATTTATCGCCCTGAACGATTGGGCAACTGACCTGAATTACGCGCACGTTTGTACTTGTTTTTATCTCCAATGGGTGAGAAATCACTCAGGCCTTCTTTTGTCGGAGATAACGGATATAGACAAGCGTGAGAATAATCTTCCTATTGCATGCACAGGTATTGCTATGGCTCAGAATGTTAATCCGTCGGCAAAAGTGATTTCTTCATTAGTCCAGCACAAACATTCACTGTCTATTTATGCTAAAGAGATGGTCTTTTCGGTGACAGCCAAAATAATAGATTTAAGACCGGCTAATGGTCGTATGGTTCTCGAAATGGAATACCCGATTATTAATTTTGAAAAATATTTAATGACGGATGCCATCACTATTGATCTGGAAGCATTGAAGGGGCCGCACAGCGTCGAACGCGAGACTTACAGTCTCAGTAATATACGCGCTAAAATGATTAAAACGCATAAAATGCAGTACCACTTGGAATGTCAGCTTCCTGAGTCGGTCTTTATTAATGAAAGCCGCGGGGCGATTCGTATTCACTTTATTCTTGGCATGTCTGGACGCGCCAGCATTGAAGTGTATCCCCATGAAGCGCGAGTCGCGGGCCACCTGCGTGATCTGTCGGTTGGCGGCTGTATGGTCGATGTCGATCTGTCTGACTGCATTGCCATGAGCATCGACCAGCCTTTGCCCGAAATCAGACTCGAGTTCCCCAACGGAGAGCTCTTTTGGGCTGAAGGCAAAGTTCGCCATATTCGCCCTTTTGGAACCTATGGGCACGCGGCGGTGGGGATACAGTTCATCAATTTATCCGCACCTCAGACCGAAGCCCTCTATCGCTATGTTAATGAAGCCGAGAGGGACGCCATTTTTAGAACCGGCATCAGCGATAAAGTCGAGCATCCTTCTCCTTTGTTTATTCCCGGTGTCGTAGAAAAAATGATGCTGCAAAGAGAGAGTCAGGAACGGGAAAAGCTCTCACGCCAGCCTGCTGTTGAACGCGACGTCATGAATATCGTCCACCAGCTCCAGATTGGACTGATGTATATCAAAATCCGTGATGTTTTCCCTGCTGAGATATTTTACGGGTGTGCTGATATTTTGATTAACTGGGTTAAACAGGACCGGAAGGCTTTTTTGCATGCGCTGGCGTTTCTTCGCGATGAGCCTGATTGGGTCAGACAGGCTATCAAAGTTGCAGGGCAACTGGCTGACATCTTATTACTGCGCAACCCCTTCGATCATCAGGTGAGGGAAGCCGTGTTAGGCGCATTGCTGCATACACTGGGTAAACCTTTACTGGTCAGTGTTGAACTGCCTTCTCTCAAAGCGAATATGACGCCGCCGCAAAAAGAAGTGCTGAAAGGCCATGTCACGGCGCTGTGCGCCAAGCTGGACGCGTTATCGTGGGAACCGAGTCCCCTTTGCAGAGATATCATTCAGAATGCAAATGAACACCTTGATGGTTCCGGTTATCCCGCCGGAAAAACGGCGGCGCAGTTATCGGGTCTGGTGCGTCTGGTTTCTGTCATCAAAGCGGTCAATAAAGCGATCCATCGGCGTAACGGTATTCCTGCCCGCAATCCGCTGGTCGCTTACCGGCATATCAATGAATGCGGCGATGCCTATGACAAGGCCATTTTGGTTGAATATATTCGTGTCTATGGCCCCAATCCCATCGGTACATTGGCGAAATTCAACGGGGGATTTCTTGCCTGGATCATGGACGTCAACGGTCGAGGTGATCCGGTAAAAGTGAATATCGTCAAAAATCTCCGCTTTCTGGAAAGCAACATCAACAGCGTGGTTTCCGGGAGCGATTTGGCGCAGCTAGGCAAGCTCGAAGGTATTGTGGATCCCGCGGATTATGGTATCGAAGTGCTAAAAATCTGATTGGCGATCGCGCTCAACAGCCAGACGGTTTCCGTCGCTACGCGTCGTGGGTTACGGGCGGCTGAAATCGTCTGACGCCTGAACGCATCTTGACCCGCGATGGTTCATTATCGCGAGACCACTTAATTTTGACGCGGGGGAAACCCTGCGTTGCTGCGTCACCTTCCTTTGACTCATCGTCGTATTGAGTTCTTTCAACGATGCGCTATCCACTTTTTGCTGCCTCAAAGGGATAAGCGGGCGTCTTATCACAGGATTGGGGCGTTGAATGATGGCCCCTTTTTCGCTCTCCCCAGAACGTCCTTTATGGCGTTCTCCTCGAATGTTTTCGCATTAATGAACGCTTCTCGGCCGCTGCATTATCCCCTATCAAAAACCATTAACTATATTTAAAGCAGGGTTATTTTTGTGCCTTTCTTATGTGTCTGTTTTTTAACAATTAACAGGAGGCAACATGAAAGATGAAAAGGATCGAAAGCCGACGAAGAGTGTCAAGTTGGACGCCTCTCAGTCAGTGAAGCCTCATCTGGCGGATACCGCACCGAACGATGCGGCGATAAAACCGACCAGCAGTCCGACGCCTCCCGGCGTGGAGCCGATGTTTCCCGGCCAGGCCAAATCGCCTAAAAATACCAATGCTAAATTGAAACAGCTGGATAAATACCGTACCCATCCGGAGCACGAAGCCTTGCGTACGGATCAGGGCGTTAAAATTTCAGATAACCAAAACTCGCTCAAGGCAGGCGTACGCGGTTCTACGCTGCTGGAAGATTTTATCCTCCGCGAGAAAATCACGCACTTTGACCATGAGCGTATTCCTGAACGTGTGGTGCATGCGCGCGGGGCGGCCGCGCACGGTTATTTTCAGGTTTACGCACCGCTTTCTCGCTATACCAACGCGGAATTTCTGCAGGACCCGAAGGTGAAAACGCCGGTGTTCGTCCGTTTTTCTACCGTGCAAGGATCGCGAGGTTCGGCCGATACGGTGAGGGATATCCGCGGGTGGGCCACCAAGTTTTACACACAGGAGGGCAACTTCGATCTGGTGGGCAACAATACGCCGATCTTCTTTATTCAGGACGCGATCAAATTCCCCGACTTCGTGCATGCGGTGAAGCCGGAGCCTCACAATGAAATTCCTCAGGGGCAGAGTGCGCACGACACCTTCTGGGACTATGTCTCCCTACAGCCGGAAACGCTGCACAATGTGACCTGGGCGATGTCGGATCGCGGTATCCCGCGCAGTTATCGCATGATGGAAGGTTTCGGGATCCACACCTTCAAGCTGATCAACGCCGAGGGTAAATGTCACTTCGTCCGTTTCCACTGGAAGCCGGTGTATGGCGTGGCGTCGCTGATTTGGGATGAAGCCCAGCTGCTGACGGGGAGAGATCCCGATTTTCATCGTAAAGAGCTGTGGGAGGCCATTGAAGCCGGCGATTATCCGGAATATGAGCTGGGGCTGCAGATTATCCCCGAAGAGGACGAGCACAAATTCGATTTCGATATTCTCGATCCGACCAAGCTGATCCCTGAGTCTCTGGTGCCGGTGCAACTGGTTGGGAAAATGACGCTCAATCGCAATCCAGACAACTACTTCAGCGAAACGGAACAGGTGGCGTTCTGTCCCGGCAATATTGTGCCTGGGATCGATTTTTCCGACGATCCGCTGCTGCAAGGGCGGTTGTTCTCTTATCTGGATACGCAGATTAGCCGACTGGGCGGCCCGAATTTCCACGAACTGCCGATCAACAAACCGGTTTGTCCGTTCCATAATCATCAGCGAGACGGTATGCACCGGATGGAGATCACGGGGGCGGCGAATTACGAACCCAACTCGATTAACAACAACTGGCCGCGAGAGACCGCGCCGGCAGACGCCAACGGCGGATTTGCAACCTATCCACAGCCGCTCGACGGTCAGAAAGTTCGTCAGCGCAGCGAGTCGTTTGCCGACTATTACTCCCAGCCTCGCCTGTTCTGGCTGAGCCAGACCGATGTGGAAAAAAATCACATCGTAGGCGCCTTCAGCTTTGAGTTAGGGAAGGTGGGGCGTCCTTGGATCCGCGAGCGCGTGGTGGATCAGCTCACCTATATCGATCACGATTTAGCGCAGAAGGTGGCGGAGAATCTGGGTATGAAACTCACCGCCAAGCAGCGTAAACATCCACTGCCTGGCGCAATCAACGGTATTACGTCGGATGAAACGCTCAGCATCTATGCGGGGAAAAAGCAGACGTTGAAGTCTCGGCAGGTGGCGATCCTCGCGGCAGACGGCGTGTGCGGCGCATCGGTCGAGAAAATCGAAAAAGCGCTGCATAAGCAGGGGATTCATACCAAAATCTTTGCGCCTCACCTCGGCAAGATCAAAACGCTGCAAGGGCAGGAGCTGGACGTGGCGGGAACGATTGAAGGGAATCCTTCCGTTCTGGTCGATGCGGTGATAGTGCCGACCGGTCAGCAGAGCATTGAGACACTGAAGTCTGACGGCAACGCCAAATACTATCTGTTGCAGTCGTTCAAACATCTCAAGGCGATAGGACTGCAAGGGGATGCGCTGAGTCTGTATCAGGCGCTACCACTGCCTGAACCGGATGAAGGCGTGCTGATAGAAGAGGACGCCAAAAAGGTCACGGAGAAATTTATCCACGCCATGCGGGAGCATCGTGTGTGGTCGCGCGAGGCCGTCGCGCAAGCCGTTCCGAGCTAATGAAGAGCAAGCAGTAAGTCCGCGTTCACCTTTTTCCACATCACGGCTGTCCCTGTCTCGCTCACGAGAGAGGGCAGCCGTTTCTGT
>NZ_CAMKXG010000180.1 GCF_946477055.1 Lonsdalea britannica
ATGCCGTCAATCACGCTGGGTTCGACATGGAAAGCGGCGCTGATGTCATGTACCGAGACTTTGTGTTTTGCGCGAACGAAATCGCGTAATTCAATTAAGGTCATGCGTTCCCCCTCTTAGACTCTTTTACGGACTAGCCCCTTTTACGGACGCCGGGTCATTGCATATCCTGAGCCAGCCGCTGCTGCTGCGATAAACCATGACGACGCAGCAATAGCGCGGTCACACTCCACATCACGACAACGCCAACAATAGCAACCGTCGAGTACAGCGGGTGTTGAGCAAAGCGCCCGATCTGATACGCCAACACGGCGGCGCCATAGCCCAGTTCAATCGTCCAGGCGACGCAGAATAATGTCCAGCCGGTCCCGACTTCACGCCAAATCGCGGAAACTGCCGCAATACACGGCACGTAGAGCAGCACCATCAGCAAATAGCTGAATGCGCCTAATCGACCATCGAACAGTTGAGCAATGACCGTCAGAGAGGTGACGGAAAACTCATTGTCCTTCGCGACGGTCGCTGTATCACTCAGATCGCCGATTTCGATGCCAAGGGGATTCAGCAGCGCGTCGCCGAGTTTGCCGAAGTTTTCCGGCAGCGTTGCCAACGCCTCTTGAACACCGCCCCATAGGCTAAATGGCGCGGCCTCTTCGCCATCAGTGCCGCTTTGCTGGCTTGCCATCGTGCCGTAGAGCGAATCCAACGTACCAACGACCGCTTCTTTAGCAAAAATCCCCGTGAATACGCCGACGGCCGCCGGCCAGTTTTCCGGCGAGATCCCCATCGGTTTAAAGACCGGCACAATTTCCTGACCAATCGCCGAGAGCACTGATTTCTGGGTATTCTGGTTGCCGAAGGTGCCGTCTGTCCCCAGCGAGTTGAAGAAGCTGAGCACCGTGACGACCACGACAATCAGCTTGCCCGCACGCAGGACAAAGCCCTTGAGGCGCTCCCAGGTTCTGACCAGCACGCTGTTCAACCCGGGTAAGTGATAAGGCGGGATTTCCATGACAAAAGACGAGGCATCGCCTTGTAGTGCGGTCTTTTTCAGCAGGAATCCCGTGCCGATAGCAGCGGCAATACCAATCAGGTAGAGGCCAAAGACCAGATTCTGCCCGCCCTGAGTGAATAACGCCGTCGCGAACAACACGTACACCGGCAAACGCGCGCCGCAGGACATAAAGGGCGCCATCATCACCGTGACGATTCTGTCGCTGTGCTTTTCCATCGTGCGCGTCGCCATCACGGCAGGCACGTTACAGCCGAAACCGACGATCAGCGGCACAAACGCTTTACCCGGCAGCCCGATACTGCGCATGAAGCGATCCATGACAAATGCGGCTCGCGCCATATAACCGGAGTCTTCCAGATAGGACAGAAACAGATACAGACAGGCGATTACCGGAATAAAGGTCGAAACGGTCTGAATCCCGGAACCTACCCCATCGGCGAGCAGCGTCTTCAGCCATTCAGGGCTATGGAGCGCCAGCAAGAGTTCACCAAATCCTTTGACGAAAATGGTTTCGGATACTTTGTCGAAGAAGTCGATGAAGGCGCTGCCAATATTGATGGTGAAAATAAACATCAGGTACATCACCAGCAGGAAAATCGGGATTCCCAGAAAACGGTGCAGGACAACCCGGTCAATTTTGTCGGTGAGTGTGGCCGACACTTCGCCACGACGAACCACAACATGGTCGGCAATCGACGCGACAAAGCGATAACGGGCATCCGCCAGAAAGATATCCAGTTCGTCGCCGTAGTGTTCTTCCAGCTCAGCAACCTTTTGATCGGCCACCGCGAGCACATCAACCGGAATTTGACCGCGTACGGTGATATCGCGCTCCAGCAGCTGGATTGCCGACCAGTAGGCGTTCACCTTGGGCGATTGGCGTTTCAGCAAGTCGGCGATTGACAGTGCGGCCTCATGCAATGGCGGATCGTAAGGAACATCAACCGGAGGAATTTCGGGATGGTCCAGCGCTTCCTGACACATCTCCTTCAGCAAACCAATCCCCCGCTTCTGCGTCGCGGTAATCGCGATGACCGGACAGCCTAACTCTCGTCGCAGCGCGGCCATATCGATGTCCAACTTGCGGGACACGGCGATATCCATCATGTTCACCGCCACCACCATCGGCACTTTCATATCCAACAGCTGTGAGGTGAGGTACAAGTTGCGCTCGAGATTGGAGGCATCGACGATGTTCAATACCAGTTGGGCTTCGCCAGCCAGAATGTAATCCCGCGCGACGCGTTCATCTTCCGAGCTTTCGGAAGCCGGGTTGAGCGAGTAGACGCCCGGCAAATCGACGAGGGTTATCTGGCGGTCCTTGAGACGACATTCGCCGACCTTTTTTTCAACCGTCACGCCCGGCCAGTTGCCGACCGTCTGTTTACTCCCGGTCAATGCATTAAAAAGCGTGGTTTTCCCGCAGTTAGGGTTACCTACGACACAAATAACGGATTGCGTATCCATAACATCCTTACTCGCTGAATAGCATTAACACTGTTCTAAGATCATGATTTTGGCTTCGTTTTTACGCACGCTGATGGCGGAGCCTCGCACGCGCAGTTCAATGGGATCACCCAGCGGAGCCACCCGAGATACCGTAAATTCGACGCCCGGTGTGACGCCAAGCGCCAGTAAGCGCTTGCGGTAATCTGCGGCGCCTTTCTGATATCCCACGACTTTCCAGTGGGTGCCTGCGGTCAGCGTTTCTAATGACATGTTATTCACTCCTTCCTGACTGCTGTGGCGATACCCACACCTGTTTGCCCATATCCCAGTTGATGGCAATGCGGCTGTCGCCAGCGGCCAGCATCAACGGCTGGTTCTCTTCGCGTTGAATGACCCGGACGTCTCGTCCGATGCGGATCCCCAGGTCCATTAAGCGTTGCTGCTGTTCGCCCGCAAGCCGAATGCGTGCGACCACGCTGTGGGTGTTAAGAGGAATATCGAGTAGTGTTTGAATACGTAAGGTCATCCGCGGACCTCCTGTCTGCCCCGGTAATATGGGGGTGCTAAAACGGCTGTCTTTTTGCGAGATAAAAAGACAAGTAAGAATAATTCTTAATATATTTCAGTGAGCGGATTGGCGTTTGACTCATGTCAAAGCAGGGATAGGTAGGCGAAATAAAACAGAAAATGTGATGATTTATTGATAATCAGGCGTGTCGAAATTTTGAAAAAGGGCACGGCAGAAACAAACAGGCCCCGGCGTCATCCGCCAGGGCCTGTTATTCATACGACAGGACTTATCATTTAACCTGTTTTTGCTGAGCTAAATCTTCAGCAATCTGCACGGTCTGATCCAGATACGGATCCGGCTCCTGATAATCCTTAGGTAAAGCATCCAAATTTTTCAACGTCGGCTTGCCCTGACGGGTCAAACGCTCATTGATTCGCTGCAGACGAATGGCTTCATCGTCATTATTCTCTTTCTGCCGTTGAACCAGGTTCAGAGAGACACGGTCGCGTTTGTCTTTAAGCGCCTTGAAGCGAGCAACATCCTGCTGGATATATTGGAACTCCGGATCTTTGGCGATACGCTGGTCGTACCCCGTCTTCAGGACCGGCAGCAGCGAAGTGAAATCACCCATTTTGGTGTAATCCGCTGGCTTGATGCTGTCCCACGGCAATGCGTTATCTTCGAATTTCTCTCCGGTCTCAATGGTTTCCAGCCCAGTTGGCATGATGATATCAGGCGTTACGCCTTTGCGCTGGGTGCTGCCGCCATTGATACGGTAGAACTTCTGTATTGTGTACTGCACCGAGCCAAGCGCCGGCCATTCCGGACGCAGCATCTGGTCGTAAATGCGATTCAGCGACCGATATTGCTGCACCGTGCCTTTACCAAAGGTCGGTTCGCCCACGATCAACGCGCGGCCGTAATCCTGCATCGCAGCGGCGAAGATTTCCGATGCTGAAGCACTAAAGCGGTCAACCAGCACCACCAGCGGGCCTTTGTAATACAGGGTGGCATCGGTATCGCTATCTTCACGGATTTTACCGTTATTATCGCGGATCTGTACGACGGGACCGCTAGGAATAAACAGCCCGGACAGGCTGACAGCTTCGGTCAGCGCACCGCCGCCGTTGCCGCGCAGGTCGATGATGACGCTGCTGACGTTTTCGGCTTCTAGTTTCTGGAGCTGAACTTTCACATCGTCAGTCAGGCCCACGTAGAACCCGGGGATATCCAGCACGCCGACTTTATCCTGACCGGCATTTTTGATGGTCATTTTGACCGCGCGATCTTCGAGACGGATTCGCTCACGCGTCAGCGTGACCGTTTTGGCTTTCGTCCCTTTACCGGCAGGGAGGATCTCCAGGCGCACTTTGCTGCCTTTCGGTCCTTTGATCAACGCAACAACGTCGTCCAACCGCCATCCGATAACATCTACCATCGGTTTTCCCGTCTGGCCGACAGCGACAATACGATCGCCAACCACGATGCGTTTACTCTTCATCGCAGGGCCGCCCGGCACCATGGAATTGATCACGGCGTAATCTTCGTCCATCTGCAATACGGCACCGATGCCTTCGAGAGACAGGCTCATTTCTGTATTGAACTGTTCGGTATTACGCGGGGAAAGGTAGCTGGTATGCGGGTCGATCTCACGCGCGAGCGAATTCATTATCAGCTGGAAAACGTCTTCGCTGTTGGTCTGAACCAGACGACGAATAGAAGCCTGATAGCGTTTGGTCAGAATATCTTTGATCTCGCTATCGCTTTTTTCCGTCAGCTTCAGACTGAGCCAGTCGAATTTGACCTTCGCATCCCACAGACGATTAAGCTCGTCCTGTGATTGCGGCCAAGGCGCCTTGTCTCTGTCGAGGTCGATGTAGTCGTTACCGGTGAGATTCACCGGTTTGTTCAGCAGCGACAACGCATACTGATAGCGCTCGAAACGGCGTTTCTGCGCGAGGTTATATAACGCATAAGGCAGGTCCAGCCGACCGTTATTCAGATCTTGACCTAACTGCCCTTTGCGCTTGTCGAACTGCGCCACATCAGATGCCAGCAGCACATTGTGGCTGTAGTCGAGCATGTTGAGGTAGCGAGCAAAAATTTTATCTGAGAACTGTTCATCCAGCATGAATTGCCGGTAATGGGAACGCAAAAACCGCGACGATACACGCTCGCTAACGGTGGCATCCTGCGCTTCCGGCTGCAACTGTGGAATCTGATCGACTCGCGTGATGTTCTCATTGGCAAAGCTGTTGCCCGCCAACAGAAGGCAGCTCAATACGGTCGATTTTACGAATTTGTTCATGCCGAGGTTGGCCTCCGTATCAGAACTGCAAGTGTTCTGCGCGTACGATCATCGCCATTCCTGAAGCCAATTGCACTCTGACTCCATCTTTGGCGACTTCAAGCACAGTGGCATCCATGGCACTTTTGCCCGCTCTGACTTTGATTTCCTGGCCGATGTGCAGGCTGGAAATGTCCGTCACAGCCTTTCGCGGCGCCTGCTGATCTTCACGAGCCGCACGAGACTGGCGCGGTTGATCCGATGAGGAAGTCTGTGCTGTACGAGAAGAAGGCTGGCGTGGCTTACGTGCGGCAGAAGCGGCGTTATCGCGGCGGGGAGCGTTTTTCCCAGCGGAAGGACGTTTGCGCGCAGGTTCGGCGGCATCGCCCCCTTCAGCCCGTTTTTTCGCCTGCTGTTCAGCACGACGTGCCTGGACGCGGGCTTTCGCTTCTTCCAGCTGTTTGCGCGCATGTTCTACGTGCTGTTCTTCCAGCTCTCCGCAAGGATTACCGTCCAAATCGACACGCTGTGCTCCCAGCTTGATGCCATACAGATAACGCCAGCTGGAGGTATAGAGCCTCAATGCTGAACGCAACTGCGTTTTACTGATGTTATCGGACTCGGGCACGCGGGTGACCAGATCCTGAAAAATACCGATTTTTAACGGTCGTGCTTCGCCTTCGGTGGAGAAACAGAGCGGGAAATGCTCTGCCAGATAAGCGATGACTTCTTTACTACTATTCAACTTAGGTTGATTTTCCATGAAATTTCCTGATTACAACGGGTTCGCCAACCGGCGCAGGCATGAACAGGCGTCATTATAATGACGCCATCGGCAATTGCTACGTTATCCGTGTCTCAACTGAGAGAATTGATGAAACTAAGTGCATCACTGTTTTCCAGTTGAGCATTCAGCGTTGAGACAACAGCCTTCAACCCAGCCTCATCATCGGCATCAAACCGCTGATATTCCGGGCTATCGATATCCAGCACGCCGATCAGTTGTCCATTGACCACCAGCGGCAATACGATTTCTGCATTGCTTGCCGCATCACAGGCGATATGGCCGGGAAAAGCGTGAACATCCCCCACCCGCTGTACCTGTTTCTCCGTGACCGCCCGACCGCATACGCCTTTGCCCGCAGGGATACGAACACAAGCAACACGCCCCTGAAACGGGCCAAGGAACAGCGTATCCTGATCGAGCAAGTAGAAACCAGCCCAGTTAACGTGTTCCAAACGTTCGAACAGCAAGGCGCTGCTGTTTGCCAGTATAGTAATAAAACGGTTTTCACCCGCGATCAGTGACGATAAATCCCTCACCAACTCTTCGTAAAATTCTTGTTTTTTCATCATACGGTAAGATTGTCTTTCCAAACTGCTCAGTGTTTTACACCAACGCGCCATTAAATAAGTATTCAGACCAGGATGCTACTAGATTTCTTCATCAGCATAAAATCAGCAAATGCTGTTACGGCAAAATTCGGGACAGTCTCACTTCCCGACTGATGGCCTGCCAGCATTTCAGCCGCCCTGAACAGGCGAAGACCGTCCCCAAGCCTGTGAGACATCACTTTATGCTAAAATCCGCGCTTTGATTTTGCCCTAACGGAAATTGCCAGTGGCCAAACACATCCCAGCAACGCTCTCAGCCGAATTTATCGATGCAACGCAACGCATCATGCCCAGCCATCTCTCCATGGATGATTTCATTGCGGCCTGCCAACGGCCTCTGCGTCGCAGTATCCGCGTCAACACCCTCAAGATTAGCGTAGCGGACTTCTGCACACTTGCCTCTACTCACGGCTGGGCGCTGGAACCCATTCCCTGGTGTGAAACGGGATTTTGGCTGTCGAATGCGGATGAAGAAGGGGTGCGGCTTGGCAACACGCTCGAACACCTTGCCGGATTGTTTTATATCCAGGAGGCCAGTTCCATGCTGCCCGTTAGCGCCCTGTTCTCCGATGACGATAAACCGC
>NZ_CAMKXG010000181.1 GCF_946477055.1 Lonsdalea britannica
AAATAATAAATTTAAGTAACAAAAGTAAATGGGAATGACAAAGGAGTGATGTGATGGGGAATAAAGGAGGAAAAAGAAGCTATTTCTGTCCGCACCCGATCAGATGCGGACAAACCGTACTATAGGCTAACTGCGAATCTTACGATAAATCCACAACACTACCAGAGAACCGATGACGGCCACGATGAAGCTACCGAAGTTGAAACCATCTACACGACCATAGCCGAAGAAGGTACTGATATATCCGCCCACTACGGCACCAATGATGCCCAGCAGTATCGTCATGAAGAAACCGCCGCCATCATTCCCCGGCATGATCCACTTGGCGAGGATACCCGCGATCAAACCGAAGATAATCCATGAAAGAATGCCCATACCTACCTCATCTCGTTAGTAACTGACCTGTTTGCCCATTAAAATAGATCGCAGCTTGATTGTTGATGAGCCATCTCGAATCAAAACCGAGGTAAGTATAGCCAAAAATCCACGTTGCAGCGTCTAACGCGTCTGACTGCTGGTTTGTTGACCACACTCGGTTTTGGGCTGGCTTCACGCCGCCCCAGACGGCGGCTAAGTAACATCAAATCACAAAAAAACGGCTAGACCGGAATGCCTTTTTATTGGTTAATAGCGTTCTCGCATTACGGTTTCATTAACCTGCGGTCATCCCTTTGGCGGTAACGCTTTAACCGGTCATAAAAGGTGACTTAGCGTTGTATCCAAAGCATTTATCGCCCTATTCCTAGATATATTTCCGCATTCTTTTCCTAAACTGAGTATTTGTTCTGTTCAGGCCTCAGCAGCCAGGCACACGGAGGATAGAGATGAAAGTCAGTAAAGAGCGGTTTATCGGACTGGAATGGCTCCGTTTTCTGCTGGGATGTTACGTTATGGTTTACCACACGCTGCACGTCTATCCCCAGCGATTCAAAATCCCGTTTCTGGACGAGTTAACCAGTATGGGATTCTTTGCGACGAGCACCTTCTTTGTGTTGTCCGGTTTCTTGCTCGCACACGTTTATATTCGGGACGGTCAGCTGCGCGAGCCAGCCCGACGGTTTATGGCCAAGCGCCTGTTCAATCTCTACCCCATCCACATCATCGGTCTGGTAAGTTCGATCCTGGTTGTCATGTTGATGCAGTGGCTGGCGATCCCCCCGGAAGGCCAGGTCGCCAGCGCGCGTTTTGTGATCTATGACAGCAACCAGCCGGGCGTCGACCCGGCGTCGCTGCGCCACTATATGGATAACGCCCAGCTGACGTTTAACAGCCTGCTGCAGCTGTTACTGTTACAGGCGTGGAACCCTTATTTTTTGACCTTCAATGCGCCGTTGTGGTCGCTGTCCACCCTGTTCTTCTTCTACCTTTTGTTCCCGCTGCTGGCGCCGCGCTTGATGAACAGTCGCTACCCGCGCCGATGGTTAACGTTCATTTTTGTGCTCTATTTACTGCCTGCGGTATGGGTGGTCTGGCACAAGCTGTACGGCATGCCGTACACCGGGCTTCTGCAACGCGGTCCTATTTTCCGTTTACCGGAGTTTCTGGCCGGTATCCTCGGCTATGCGATTTTCCGGCAGTATAAAGACGGTGTCGTCCCGGCGCTGACCACCCGCCAGCGCAATGGGCTGGTGGCCTTTATCGTGGTCTGCTTCATCATCGCCACCGTTCTGTTTACCCGCGGCCGCGCTCACTGGTACTTCCTGCTGCACAACGGGTTTTTGCTGCCTTCACAGGTCTTGTTAGTCTGCCTGTCGGCGCAGGCCCGCGATCCGCGCAGCGAGTGGATCAGAACGTGGTCTCCACGTCTGGGCGCCGCCTCGTTGTCCATTTTTGCGCTGCATGTGCCATTATTTAACCTTTACCGAACGCTGGAGCAGCTGGTGCGGGCCAATCCCATGACCTGCTTCACTAACTGGTCTCAGTGCGTCGTTTCGGCGGGTCAGGTACAGCTCTCCATGACCGGTTACGGCATTTTCCTATTAACGACGGTGGCGCTGTGCGTCATATTTCAGGAACAGGTTGTGGTGCGGATTCGTAACGCGCTGACGGACCGCTTTCTGAGCCGCCGACTCAAGGAGTCGAGCAGCGCAGCTTAATCGTTTCGCCGTGGGAAGCTCAGGCTTCCCACACTGTTATACCGGTAAATCATTAATGACCTCGGTTATAACGATTTACATTCTAATTGATACTCACTTATGCCTAGAGACACGACACGTTTCCTGTTAATGTTTGCGGCGCCGGTTCCGACCGGTGTTCTAACGGCCGAACGTCTCAAGGACGTCTTTCAACATCAGTCACCATTTGTTTATCTCACAACATGACACATTCCAAATTTGCACTATCCACTCTCGGCCTGTACGTCGGCCTGAGTGTCGCGGGTGTTTCCACCAGTTACGCCGCCGATACCCTCTGGCTCACCAACGGTGACAAAGTCACTGGACAGATTACTCTGCTGGACAGCGGCAAACTGTTCATCAAAACGGACTATGCGGATACGCTGTCCGTCTCCTGGGACAAGGTCAAAACCTTCCAGACCGACCATGCGATGGTCATTCAGGGTCACCGTTATGAAGAAGGTGTGCTCTACCCGGCCATCAAACCGGCAGAGACCCGCGGGATTGTGGTTCAGAAGCCGTTGAGCGATGGCGGCGATCAGGCGGGAACGGCGAATGAAGGCACGATGGCGCTGAGCGACATCAACTCCATGATCGTCCCTAAGCCGCTGGTGCAGGATCTCTCCTGGAAAGGCAATATCGATGCCAGCCTGGCACACAAGAAAAGTTCGACAACGACCAACAACCACGATGTGGTGTTGAGCACCAAACTTCTGCACGGCACCTGGCGTCATAATCTGGACGCTGGATACCATATGGCAGAAGAAGACGACGTCGACAGCACTAAAAACGTCGGGGGTGAATATGCGCTGGACAAATTCATCGATGAAAACTGGTTCTGGCAGGGCCGTTACCAATACAAACGCGACTGGGTGGAAGAGATTAAGATCAGCCGCTCCATCGGTACCGGTCCGGGTTATCAGTTCTGGGATAACGATCTGGGCGCCTTCTCCGTCACTGCGCTGGTGAGTAGCCAACAGTTCGTCTATCAGGAAGACGGTCAGGACGACTTCTTCGCCGGTGGTCTGAAATGGGACTACAGCCGTTACTTCTCCGGTAAGAAAACACAGCTCTTCACCACGGGCGAAGTCGGACGCTCCTTCGACAACACCACCAAGCTGTACTTCAAAGCCGGTGCGGGTCTGCGCTATAAGCTCACCAACTGGTCTTCCGTCAGCATGCAGGTGGCGCGTAACCGGACGCAAAGCGTTCAGGGCAACGTCAACGATACTCTGTACTCGCTGGGTCTGGGCGTCGGCTGGTAAGGCCACGCGTTCCATACTATCGCGAGAGAACCTTCTGCTCGCGACATAAAAAAACCATCGGCCTTGCGGTCGATGGTTTTTTCTTTTGCGGCTCGCTCACGGAGTTAACTCCGTCTGTCCCAGTGAAGAGAGACACCGGATGGCGTTGCCGTCTTACTTGGCAATGTCATCGTAATACAACATGGAGTTGGCCAGACTTTGTTTCACGTCTTTCAGATTGTCGCGCACCGCCACCAGACGCATGCCCTGCAGCGTTACCACAAACGGAGAACGCTCACGGATCTCCTGCTGTAGCGTTTGATACAGCGCTTGGCGCTTCTCGCGATCGCGCTCGGCCGCCGCAGCCTGCGTTTGCTGGCTGAGTTCCGGAATATCCCAACCTACGCGCCACGCCAACGTTTTCGGACCGTTCGGCACGTTATAGGCGAAGGAGCTGGCGTTGGTATTTGGGTCGATGTAGTCCGGGCCCCAGTAAACAAAAATCGACTGGAAATTACGCGAACGCATTTTCGTCCACAGCTCGCTTTCCACCACCGGCTGTACGTCAATATGGATGTCGGCTTGGGCAAAACTGGCCTGCAACGCCTGCGCGATATCCGTGTACGGCGGCTGATTAATGACGGTCAGCGCGAAACGGGTGCCCGGCTTGATACCGGCATCACTTAAGATCTTCTTCGCTTTATCGACGTCGAGTTTGAAGGGCTGCTCTTTCGCCGCGCCATCAAACCCTTCCGGCAGGAAGTTCTGATGCACGATGAACTGGCCATTGAGCAGGTTCTTCGAGATCCCTTCATAATCCACCAGCCAGCGGGCAGCCTGCCAGAATGCCGGGTTGCCCAGCGTCGGCGCTTTCTTATCCTGCGTGTTGAATCCGAGATAGTAAATTTTGCCGCCCGGCGACGTACTGATCCTGACGCCCGGCTGATTCGCCAGTGCGCTGAACTGATCCGCCCCCAGATCGTACGCCACGTCCGCATCGCCCTGAATCAATAGCAGACGCCGCGCGCCCGGATCGGCCACATCTTTCAAAATCACCTGCTTCAGTTTTGGCTGCTTCACGCCGTGCGTGTTGGCTTCCAGCACCAGCGCCTGCTGCGGAATGTAGTTGCGAAGCTGATAAGCACCGCTGCCCGCAGAGTGATTTTTCAACCAGCCGCTGCCGAAATCATCGTTTACGCTATGGCTGGAAACCACTTTGCTGTCGACGACAGAGGCGACGCCGGAGGAAAGCAGCCGAAGCGCCAGATCGCTGCCGATATTCGCCGTCCAACGGACTTCCAGCTGATGATCGTCCAGCTTTGTAAACTGTGCATCGATGTTTTCCGCTTTCCAGCCCAGCTCATTCAAAATAAACGCCGGCGTTTTATTCAGCTTCACCGCCCGGGTAAATGAATAAATCACGTCATCCGCCAACACCGGATTGCCGGAGGCGAAGGTCGCTTTCGGGTCCAGCGTGAAAATCAGACTGCGTCCATCCGCACCAACCTGCCAGGATTTAGCCAGATCGGGGTTGAGCTGCGTCGGATTAACGCGATCGCTCTTCACCAGCGCCTGATACAGCGCATCCAGCGAACTGGTGCTGACCGTTTCAAAACTTTCCGCCGGATCCAGGCTGATGATGCCATTGAGGGAAATCGCCACCACCAACGTATTCGGCGGGGTCGCCGCTCGCAGCGACGGACTGGCTAGCAAAACCGTCGCCAGCATGACGGGAAGCCACTTTTTCATATTGTCTCCATGACACAAATTTAATGATGGGTAGAGTCTAGAGAAAAGACCGGTGATTGCGCTAATGGCATAAAATGCTTTGATATAACCGTTCACGCTAATCAGATCAGAACGGCTGCAAACGCCCCTGCGACATCGCCGCCGCGCGGTCGCATAAATGGTCAATCACGTTGCCGTCATGGCTGACTAGTACCAAGGTCAGATCGCCTGCCGATTTCAGCTCATTCAGCAAATTGAGAATTTCAGCCTGCACCGACATATCCAGCGCGGATGTGGGCTCATCCAGCAGCAACAGCTCCGGCTGGAGCAGCAGCGCCCGGATGATCGCTACGCGCTGACGTTGACCGCCCGAAAGCTGATGCGGATAGCGATCCAGCAGCGTCAGCGGCAAGTCGACCCGCTGAAACGCACGTTCAATCCGTCCGTCGATATCCGTTTCTCCGATTAGTTTGAGCGGCTCGGACAATATGCGCCTCAGGCGATGACGGGGATGCAAAGAAGCGAACGGGTCCTGAAATACCATCTGTACCCGGCGACGCAGTTCTCCCGTAAAGGGATGGTGCGGTTTCACCGGCTGATCCAGCAAGGTCATCTCCCCCTGCCAGTGCAGATTCAGACCCGCCAGCGCCCATAGTAACGACGATTTACCGCAGCCGGACGGACCGACCAGCCCAAAACACTCGCCGCGAGCGATGGTCAGATCGACGTCATGAACGACCTGATTAGCGTGCCCTCCCTGCGGGTGTGACACGCTTAAATGACGCAGTACAACAGCATGACGACTCATGACAACGACTCCAGCAACGCGCGATCCAATACCGGCAGTACCTGCCCCCGGGTGTGTCGACTCGGCTGACAGTTCCACAACGTACGGGTATACGGATGAGTGGCCTGCGGCAAATCTTCCGCCGCCAGAGCATCCAGCAAGCGCCCTTTGTACATCACCAGCACACGTTCACAGTGACGCGCTACCTGCGGCAGATCATGGCTGATCAGCAACAGTCCCATGTTGCGTTCTTCCACCAGCCGGTCGATCAGCGACAGCACCTGATCGCGTCGTTCATGGTCCAGAGCGGACGTCGGCTCATCGGCGATCAGTAACTCCGGCTCGGTAATCAGCGCGATGGCCAGCATGACGCGCTGTCCCATTCCGCCGGAAAGCTGATGCGGATACTGCTTGTACAGGCGCTTGGGGTCCGCCAACCCGACGGCGTTAAACATGTCTAATACCTTTTCGCGCCGTTCACGCGCGGATAACGAGGTATGCAGTTTCAGCGGCTCTTCCACCTGCCAGCCCACCGGGCGCATCGGATTGAGCGCGTGTTTAGGGTCCTGCAAGACCATCGATACCCGATCGCCGCGCCATTGCCGCCACTGACTTTCGCTTAACGAAACCAGCGACTGGCCGTTCATAACGACATCGCCGCTATGAATTCGGCACGCGGACGGCAGCAATCCCATCAGGGCTTTGGCGGTCAGAGATTTCCCGGAACCCGATTCGCCGACCAGCGCGACGCGCTCCCGGCCCAGACGGAACGACAAGGGATGCACCAGCAGCGCTGCCGGGTCATCCGCCAATCCAATAGACAGCTGGTTGACGTCCAGCAATGTGGTTTCACTGTTTTTCATGTCGCGGGTCCAGTTTGTCGCGCAGGCCGTCGCCCAGCAGGTTAAACGTCAGGCTGGCAAACAAGATTGCGCCGCCCGGCGCGGCCGCCACCCACCATTGGTCGAAAATGACTTTGCTGCCTTCCGCCACCATTGACCCCCATTCGGCGGTCGGCGGCTGTACGCCCATCCCCAGAAAACCCAGTCCGGCGGCAGCCAGGATAATCCCCCCCAGACTCAGCGCAGCGCGCACCACCGCGCCCGGCAAACACAGCGGCAAGATATGCCCGCTCATCAGCCGCAGGCCGGTAATGCCCTGCATTCGGGCGGCGGCCAAATAGTCGCTGCGCCGTAGCGCCAGCGTCTCTGCGCGGGCCTGACGGGCAAACTGGGGCCAGCTGGTCAGCGCCAGCGCCAAAGCGCCGTTAATCAGCCCCGGTCCCAGCACCGCTACCATCGCCAGCGCGATCACCAGCCCCGGCAGAGACAG